>NZ_JBEHZD010000534.1:0-5183 GCF_040240285.1 Streptomyces sp. HSW2009
CGGCGAGTCCGGCGCGCGCCGCGTCGCCCTCGGCCACCAGCAGCTCCACCAGTTCGCCCGCGGGCAGCTCGCGCGCCAGCCGGTGCCCCTGCCCGGCCCACAGGGCCATGCCCTGCGGATCGCCGGCAGCGGCGGCGGCCTTGCGCAGCCCGGCGGTCAGGTAGTGCACCTGCGGGTAGGCGGCGGGGGCGTACGGGCCGTGTTCGCGGACGAAGCGGTTGACCAGGCCGCGAGCGGGCCGCCCGGAGAAGGCCCGGGTCAGCTCGGTACGGATGAACGTGGTGTCGGTCAGGGCCCGCTTGTGGACGGCGCTGGCGCCGGACTCGGGGCAGACCAGGAACGCGGTGCCCAGTTGGGCGGCGCTGGCGCCGGCCGCGAGCACCGCGGCGATCTGCGCGCCGCGCATCAGCCCGCCGGCGGCGATCACCGGCAGCGGCACCGCCTCGCGCACCAACTGGATGAGGGCGAGCAGCCCGAGGCCCTGGCCACCGCCCTGGACGTGCGGGTCATCGCGGTGGGTGCCCTGGTGGCCGCCCGCCTCGATGCCCTGGACGCAGAGCGCGGTAGCGCCGGCCGCCTGGGCGGCGAGCGCCTCGTCGACGGAGGTGACGGTCACCACCGTCACCGTCCCGACCCTGGCGAACGCCTCGCACACCGCGCGCGTGGGGCAGCCGAAGGTGAAGGAGACCAGCGGCACCGGGTCGTCCAACAGGATGGCGAGCTTGGCGTCGTAGGCGTCGTCGGTGGCCGTGTCGCAGTCGCCGAGCGGTGTCTCGTACCAGGCGACCTCGCCGGCGAGCTGCTCGCCGTAGACGGCGACGGCCGACGGGTCGCTGGTCGCGGGCTGCGGCATGAAGAGGTTGACGCCGAACGGCACGTCGCCCCGGGCCCGCAGGTGCTTGATTTCCTCGTACATCGCCGCCGGCGTCTTGTATCCGGCGGCGAGGAAGCCGAGTCCCCCGGCCGCGCCCACGGCGGCGGCGAGCTGCGGGCGCGAGGCGCCCCCCGCCATGGGGGCCTGCACGATGGGATACCGGTAGAGATCGGTCAACGGGGAGGACATGGCCACATCGTGCCACGCTCCGTGCGGCCCCGGGCAACACCCCCGGGCGTCCACACCGTGGACCTCCACCACACTCTCCGCACCGCTGCGGCACGCCCTGTTCACCCGGCCCGTACGACCGCGCCCGGGCCGGGAGCAGCGGCCCGTGCGACCGTCGCTCAGACCAGAGCCAGCGGCCCGTACGACCGCACTTGTGCCGGAGGCAGCGCCCCGTACGGCCATGCTCGGCCTGGGGGCAGCGCCCCGGACGGCCACGCCCCGACTAGTCCCAGCGGCCCGTACGACCGCGCTCGGAGCAGGCCAGCGGCCCGTACGACCGCACTCGGACTGAGGCAAGCGAACCGCGCCAGCACCTCGTACGACCACGCTCGGGACCAGGGACCAGGGACCAGGGACCAGGGACCAGGGACCAGCGCCGGTGCGACCCACCCGACGGCCGTCCGACCGGTTGACCGGGCCAGCCGAGCGAACGGCCCGATCCGGGTGGGCCAGCCCGGATGAACAGCCCGGTCCCGTCCCACGGCCCGGTCCTGATGCGCGGGGACGCACCTGCCGCACGGAGCGCACCCGCTCCACGAGACCTGCCCGCGCCAGCGAATGAGCGGAAAACGCGGAGGGCGCCGCCCCCGTACGCAACGGGGTCGGCGCCCTCTGGTCAGTGCCGTGGCCCGCGCGGCGCGGGCCGGCCCTCACCGGCCGTTGAACGCGTCCTTCAGCCGGGAGAACAGCCCCTGCTGACCTGGCTTGAATTCGCCTGTCGGGCGTTCCTCGCCGCGCAACTTGGCGAGCCGGCGCAGCAGTTCTTCCTGCTCCGGGTCGAGCTTGCTCGGCGTGGTGACCTCGACGTGCACGATCAACTGGCCGCGGCCACCGCCCCGCAGGTGCGTGATGCCGCGCCCGTGCAGCGGGACCGACTGGCCGGACTGGGTGCCCGGTCTGATGTCGATCTCCTCCACGCCGTCCAGCGTCTCCAGCGGCACCTTGGTGCCGAGGGACGCCGCCGTCATCGGAATGGTGACCGTGCAGTGCAGGTCGTCCCCGCGGCGCTGGAAGACCGCGTGCTGGGCCTCGTGGATCTCCACGTACAGGTCGCCGGCGGGGCCGCCGCCGGGGCCGACCTCGCCTTCGCCCGCGAGTTGGATGCGGGTGCCGTTGTCGACGCCCGCGGGAATCTTGACGGTCAGCGTGCGCCGCGAGCGCACCCGCCCGTCGCCCGCGCACTCCGGGCACGGGGTCGGCACCACGGTGCCGAAGCCCTGGCACTGCGGGCACGGCCGCGAGGTCATGACCTGGCCCAGGAAGGAGCGGGTGACCTGGGACACCTCGCCGCGACCGCGGCACATGTCACAGGTCTGCGCCGAGGTGCCGGGCGCCGCGCCCTCACCGCTACAGGTCGTGCACACGATGGCCGTGTCGACCTGGATCTCCTTGGTGGTGCCGAACGCCGCCTCGCTCAACTCGATGTCGAGCCGGATCATGGCGTCCTGGCCGCGGCGCGTGCGCGAGCGCGGGCCGCGCTGCGACGCGGTGCCGAAGAAGGCGTCCATGATGTCGGAGAAGTTGCCGAAGCCGGCTCCGAAGCCGCCCTGGCCGCCGCCCGACGCGCTGGAGAGCGGGTCGCCGCCGAGGTCGTAGACCTGCTTCTTCTGCGGGTCCGACAGGACCTCGTAGGCGGCGTTGATCTCCTTGAAGCGCTCTTGCGTCTTCGGGTCCGGGTTGACGTCCGGGTGCAGCTCACGCGCGAGCCTGCGGAACGCCTTCTTGATCTCGTCCTGGGAGGCATCGCGCCGCACGCCCAGGACGGCGTAGTAGTCCGTCGCCACTTACGACTCCGCCAGGATCTGTCCGACGTAACGTGCCACTGCGCGTACCGCTCCCATCGTTCCGGGGTAGTCCATGCGGGTCGGTCCGACCACGCCGAGTTTTGCGACTGCCTCGTCGCCCGAACCGTAGCCGACGGCGACCACGGATGTGGAGTTCAGGCCCTCGTGAGCGTTCTCATGACCGATTCGCACGGTCATGCCCGAGTCCTTGGCCTCGCCGAGCAGCTTGAGCAGGACGACCTGTTCCTCAAGGGCTTCGAGCACCGGCCTGATGGTCAGCGGGAAGTCGTGTCCGAACCGGGTGAGATTGGCGGTGCCGCCGATCATCAGCCGCTCTTCGGTCTCCTCGACCAGCGTCTCCAGCAGGGTCGCCAGCACCGTGGAGACCGCGCCCCGGTCCTCAAGCTCGAACGACTCCGGCAGATCCTGCACGAGCTGCGGCACGTCCGCGAACCGCCGCCCGACGACCCGGCTGTTGAGCCGCGCCCGCAGATCGGCCAGCGCGGTCTCGCCGACCGGCGCCGGGCAGTCCACCATCCGCTGCTCGACCCGGCCGGTGTCGGTGATCAGCACCAGCATCACGCGCGCGGGCGCGAGCGCGAGCAACTCCACGTGCCGCACCGTCGACCGGGTCAGCGACGGGTACTGCACCACCGCGACCTGCCGGGTGAGCTGCGCCAACAGCCGTACCGTGCGCCCCACCACGTCGTCGAGGTCCACCGCGCCGTCCAGGAAGTTCTGGATGGCGCGGCGCTCTGCGGGTGAGAGCGGCTTCACACCGGCGAGCTTGTCCACAAAGAGCCGGTAGCCCTTGTCGGTGGGGATGCGGCCGGCGCTGGTGTGCGGCTGGGCGATGAAGCCCTCGTCCTCCAGGGCTGCCATGTCGTTACGCACCGTGGCCGGCGAGACGCCGAGTTGGTGCCGCTCGGTGAGCGCCTTGGAACCCACCGGCTCCTCGGTGCCGACGTAGTCCTGGACGATGGCGCGCAGCACTTCAAGTCTGCGTTCGCTCAGCATCGCGCACACCTCCAGTCAAACCGTCGCTCGGGGGCCTCTCCTGGCACTCAGCACATTCGAGTGCCAAATAACCCGGGGCCAGTGTACGGCCGGTGACCGCGGTCCGGGCAAGAGTCGCCCCGGCCGTAACCGAGCGTGGGGCCGGAAACTGCCGTCGCCGGCCGGGCGGGCCCCCCGGCCGACCGTTAGCGTCTCTCCCATGGACAGCAGTGCGGAAGAGCGCGTACGGGATCGCTGGGAGGTTCTCGCGCCGGGCGTCGCCCGGCGCCGGCTGCCGCAGTGGGACGCCACGGTGGGGGCGGTGGCCGGCCCGGCGGGCGTGCTCGTGGTGGACACCGGCGCCACGCTCCGTGAGGGCGCGGAGGTCCGCCGGGAGGTGCGCGCCCTGTTCGGCCACGAGGTCACGCACGTCGTGCTCACCCATCCGCACTTCGACCACGTCCTGGGCACCGCGGCCTTCGCCGGCGTGCAGGTGTACGGGGCGGTGGGGCTGGCCGAGTTGCTGCACCGGGAGCGGGACGAGTTGCGGGCGGACGCGGTACGACACGGGGCGGACCCCGATGCCGCGGCGGTCGCCACCGACCTGCTGGTGTACCCGCGGCACTCGGTGTGCGGCGAGGTGACCGTGAGCCTCGGCGGCGACCGCGAGGTGCTGCTCGCCAACGTCGGCCCCGGGCACACCGGGCACGACCTGGCCGTCTTCGTACCCGGCCGGCCCGAGGTGGTGTTCTGCGGCGACCTGGTGGAGGAGTCGGGCGAACCCCAGGCGGGCCCGGACGCGGTGCCCACCCACTGGCCGGCGGCCCTGGACCGGCTGCTCGACCTCGGCGGCGATGACGCCCGGTACGTGCCGGGCCACGGCGCGGTGGTGGACGCCGCCTACGTGCGCGCGCAGCGCGCGATGCTGGCCCACCGCTTCGCGTAGGAGCAGGAAGAGCAGGAGCAGGGCGAGAAGCAGGAGTGGCCGCGGCTACGCGCGGGGGCGGGCGCGCGTAGTGGGAAGTGTCCGGGCCCGGGGCGCGCACCGTACGGGGCGGGGCCTGCGCGCTCGAACGGGCCCGGGTCCGGGCGCGCTCGTACAGGCCCGAGTCAGGCCGCCTTACAGGCCGGGCGGGCGCAACTGCGGCGGGCGCTCGCAGTCGGGGACCGGCCTTTCCTGCGGGGCCCGGAGCCGGCGCGGGGGGGGGGCGGGGGCGGGGGCGGGGGGGGGGGGGGCCGGGGGGGGGGGGGGGGGGGGGGGTGGGGGCTGGGGCGGGGCGCGGTGGGGCGCGCCGGCCCCC
>NZ_JBEHZD010000535.1:0-5182 GCF_040240285.1 Streptomyces sp. HSW2009
GGGGGTGCCGGCTCCGCCCCCCCCCCCCCCCCCCCCCGCCCCCCCCCGCCCCCCCCCCCCCCCCCCCCCCCCCCCCCCCCCCCCCCTCGTCCGTTTCGCTTGCCGCTCGGCGCTCGCCGCCCGGCGGGCGGCCGGCGCGTTACGCCGGGAAGCGCTTGGCCACCCAGCGCCAGGCCACCTCCAGCAGCACGGAGGCCGCAGCGGCGATGCCGACCGCGGTCCACGGCATCGACGTACCCACCAGCTTGAGCGCGAAGAAGTCCTGCAACCACGGCGTGACCAGCACGATCACAAAGCCCAGCGCCATCGTCAGGACCAGCCCGATCCGCCACCAGGTGTAGGGCCTGGCGACGATCGCCAGCACCCACATCGAGATCAGGAACAGCGTCAGCGTCGCCGCGCTGGTCTCCGCGTCCCGCGCCCCGTCGCCGGTGTAGACGTGCCGGGCGATCAGATAGGTGGCGAAGGTGGCGACGGCCGCGATCACCCCGGCCGGGATCGAATACCGCATGACGCGCCGTACGAAGTGCGGCCTCGCCCGCTCCTTGTTCGGCGCCAGCGCCAGGAAGAACGCCGGCACGCCGATGGTCAGCGTGGACAGCAGCGTCAGATGGCGGGGCAGGAACGGGTACGACACCTGCGAGCAGACCACCAGCATCGCCAGCAGCACCGAATACACGGTCTTGACCAGGAACAGATTGGCGACCCGCTCGATGTTGCCGATCACCCGGCGGCCCTCGGCGACCACCGAGGGCAGCGTGGAGAAGCTGTTGTTGAGCAGCACGATCTGGGCGACCGCGCGGGTGGCCTCGGAGCCGGAACCCATCGACACGCCGATGTCCGCGTCCTTGAGCGCCAGCACGTCGTTGACGCCGTCGCCGGTCATCGCCACGTTGTGGCCGCGCGACTGGAGCGCGGCCACCATGTCCCGCTTCTGCTGCGGGGTGACCCGGCCGAAGACCGCGCCCTCCTCCAGGACGGCGGCCATCTCCTCCCGGTCGGCGGGCAACTGGCGGGCGTCCACGGTGTGCTCGGCGCCCGGCAGCCCGAGCTTGCCGGCCACCGCGCCGACCGAGACCGCGTTGTCGCCCGAGATGACCTTCGCGGCGACGTTCTGGTCCGCGAAGTAGCGCAACGTCTCGGCGGCGTCCGGGCGCAGCCGCTGCTCCAGGACGACCAGTGCGACCGGCTCGACGCCCTCGGCCACCCGCTGGTCATCCAGCTCCCGCTCGGTACGGGCCAGCAGCAGCACCCGCAGCCCCTGCGTATTGAGCTCCTCGATCTCCGCGAGCGCCGGATCGCCGGCGGGCAGCAGCACATCGGGCGCGCCGAGGAGCCAGCCGCCCGCCGCCCCGTCAGGACCGGTGAGCGTGGCGCCGCTGTACTTGCGGGCCGAGGAGAACGGCAGCGCGGCGGTGCAGCTCCAGCCGTCCGGCGCCGGGTAGGTGTCGATGAGCGCCTGGAGGCTGGCGTTGGGCCGCGGATCGGACGCGCCGAGCGCGCCGAGGACCTGCCGTACGTACGCCTCGTCGCCGGGCCCGCCGGCGCCTGAACCGGCCGCTTCCGACCCGCCGCCGGCGCCCGACCCCTCAGCCCCGCTCCCGTCGGTCCCAGCCGCCCCGCCGGCCCCCAGCAGCCGCAGCTCCGTGACGTCCATGCCGCCCTCGGTGAGGGTGCCGGTCTTGTCCAGGCAGACCACGTCGACCCGGGCCAGGCCCTCGATCGCCGGCAGCTCCTGCACCAGGCACTGCTTGCGGCCCAGCCGGATGACGCCGATCGCGAAGGCCACCGAGGTCAGCAGCACCAGCCCCTCGGGCACCATCGGCACGATGCCGCCGACCATCCGCCGCACGGCCTCGCGCCAGTCGTGGTTCTCCACCACGCTCTGGCTGATGACCAGGCCGATCGCGGTCGGGATCATCATCCAGGTCACGTACTTCAGGATCTGGCTGATGCCGCTGCGCAGCTCGGAGTGGACCAGGGTGAAGCGCGACGCCTCCTCGGCGAGCTGCACCGCGTACGCCTCCCGGCCGACCTTGGTGGCCGTGAAGGCGCCGCCGCCGGCGACCACGAAGGAGCCGGACATCACCGGGTCGCCGGGGCGCTTGAGCACCGGGTCGGCCTCGCCGGTCAGCAGCGACTCGTCGATCTCCAGGCCGTCGGCCTCCACCACCTCGCCGTCGACCACGACCTTGTCGCCGGGGCCGAGCTCGACCAGGTCGCCGAGGACGATCTCGCCGACCGGGACCTCGGCCGCCACCCCGTCCCGGCGCACGGTCGGCTTGGCCTCGCCGATGACCGCGAGGCTGTCCAGCGTCTTCTTGGCGCGCAACTCCTGGATGATGCCGATCGCGGTGTTGGCCACGATCACGAAGCCGAACAGCGCGTCCTGGATCGGCGCCACGGCCAGCATGATCACGAAGAGGATGCCGATGATCGCGTTGAACCGGGTGAAGACGTTGGCCCGGACGATCTCGGCGGTGGAGCGCGAGGAGCGCACCGGGACGTCGTTGACCTCGCCCCGGCTGACGCGCTCCGCGACCTCGGCCGTGCTCAGCCCGGGGTGCCCCGGCGCACGTGCCGCCGTCCGGGTGGGTGCGGAGGCCGCGTCGCCGTCCGGATCAGGTTCGTCGACTGCGGTCTCAGCCCGATAGGTCATGTCTCGACGGTACGGGGCGGAGCTGGCGGGCACCCCTTGAATTCGCCCCAAGAGGCGGTGGTAGTTCTCTCAACGAATCTCCACACCCGCGCGGCAACCCGACGGCCCTCTACTGCGTCCGCCGCCGCGTGACGATCACCGCCGGTACCGGACTGACCTGCGGGTTCGGGAGCGGCGTGGGGTGGTTCCGGCTGGTTGTCCGTGGGCCCCGACGGTGTGCCGGGCGGCTGACCGCGGGGGCCCGTGACGGCTGGCGGAGCCGGGAACGGCGGGCGAAACCGGGCCGACGAGCCGACGGGCCCGCGGCGGTGCGGAGGCGGTGCGGCGGTGTGTGGCGGTGGCGCACCGGGGCGTGCCCCGGCGTGCGGGTCACGCGGGGTGGGCCGGCTCCGCGCCGTCCGCCGCCCGGGCCGCAGCCGCCCGTCGGATCGCCTCGTCGCGCTTGCGCACGTACCAGATGCCGATCAGCCCGAGCCCGCCGCCGGCCAGCGGGGTCCACAGCCACCACAGGTGCCCGTGGTCGTCGAACCAGCCGTAGAACGGGAGCTGGACGAGGAAGAGGACGAACCAAATCACCGTGCCGCCGGTGATGGTGGCGACGACGTTGCCCTCCAGCGGCTCGGGCGCCTCGTGCAGCGGTGTCCACTTCTTCATGCGGCCAGCCTAGTCCGTCGCCCGGACGGCACCCGGCGCCGGGCAGTGGCCGCGGGAGATCCGGATCTATACCGGTCTACGCGCGGAGATAGCAATCTCCTCCTTGTTTGTTCATACTGCAACGGTCCGGTTTCGTCCGGTCTTACTCGTAGGAACATCCGAGTACGGGTGGGCGCGCAGCCGTCGGTACGGACCGTCGGTCGCGCGTCGGTCGTCGCCAGGACGGCCCACCACGTCCCCCCGGTGCCACCCCCGCCCCGCCTTCCCCCAGGCCCGTACGACTGAGGTCCCGCATGTCTTCCCCGGACACCGCTGCGGCGGACGCCGAGCAGCCGCCCCCACCCGCCTCGCGCAACGCCGTCGACCGGTTCTTCCAGATCTCGCAGCGGGGCTCGACCGTCGCCCGCGAGGTCCGCGGCGGGCTGGCGACCTTCTTCGCGATGGCGTACATCATCGTGCTGAACCCGATCATCCTGGGCTCAAGCCACGACAAGTACGAGCACTACCTGGACAACGCGCAGCTCGTCACGGCGACCGCGCTGATGGCCGGGCTCACCACGCTGCTGATGGGCGTCATCGGCAACGTGCCGATCGCCATCGCCGCCGGCCTCGGCATCAACGCCGTCGTCTCGCTCCAGCTCGCCCCCAAGATGAGCTGGCCCGATGCGATGGGCATGGTGGTGCTCGCCGGTCTGGTGCTGATGATCCTGGTCGCCTCCGGTCTGCGGCAGCGCGTCATGGACGCCATCCCGGGCGGGCTGCGCCGGGCCATCGCGATCGGCATCGGCCTGTTCATCTCGCTGATCGGCCTGGTCGACTCCGGCTTCATCACCCGCAACCCGGACAAGGCCCACACCAGCGTCCCGCTCGGCCTCGGCATCGAGGGCAAGCTCCAGGGCTGGCCGGTGCTGATCTTCGTGGTCGGGCTGGCGCTGACGTTCGTGCTCGTGGTCCGCAAGACCCGGGGCGCGATCCTGATCGGGATCACCGTGATGGCCTTCGTCGCCATCATCATCAACTCGCTCGTCACCATCCCGGACGCGAGCTGGGGCCTGGCCGTCCCCGAGGTGCCGGACAAGGTGGTGGACACCCCGGACTTCGGTCTGATCGGTGAGATCAGCCTGTTCGGCGGCTTCCACGAGGTCGGCATCCTCACCGGCTGCCTCTTCGTCTTCACCGTGCTGCTGTCCGGCTTCTTCGACGCGATGGGCACCATCATCGGCGTCGGCGAAGAGGCCGGCCTCACCGACGAGAAGGGCCAGCTCCCCGGCATGGGCCGGATTCTGATGGTGGACGGCGTCGCGGTCGCCGGCGGCGGCTTCGGCTCCGCATCGGCCAACACCTGCTTCGTGGAGTCCACGGCCGGCGTCGGCGAGGGCGCCCGTACGGGCCTGGCCAACATCGTGACCGGCGGCCTCTTCCTGCTCGCGCTCGTCTTCACGCCGCTGGCCAAGGTCGTCCCCTCGCAGGCGGCGACGCCCGCACTGCTGGTCGTCGGCTTCCTGATCATGGCCTCGAACATCACCGAGATCGACTGGAGCGATGTCACGATCGCCATCCCGGCGTTCCTGACCATGGCCACGATGCCGTTCACGTACAGCATCACCAACGGCATCGGCATCGGCGTGCTGTCCTTCATCCTGCTGCGCGTCGCGACCAACCGCTGGCGTGAGGTGCCCTGGCTGCTCAACGTCGTCGGCGCGTGCTTCCTCGTCTACTTCCTGCTGCACCCGATCGAGGAGGCGCTGGGCGTGTAGCCCCCGCCCTGCCGCGCACCCCGTGGGCCGCGCCCGACCGTTCTCCGGCCGGGGGGGGGGGGCGCGGCGCCGCCTCTGACGCTGGCGACGAAGCGGCGCGGGGCGATCTCCG
>NZ_JBEHZD010000536.1:0-5147 GCF_040240285.1 Streptomyces sp. HSW2009
GCCTTCACGTGTATCGCTTTCGTCGCGGCGAGTGGAGCTCCCGTACCAGGCGTTACGGCCTGACGGGTCCTGAAGTGGGGGGGGGGGGGGGGGGGGGGGGGGGGGGGGGGGGGGGGGGGGTTTTGGGGGGGGGGGGGGGGGGGGGGGGGGGGGGGGGGGGGGGGGGGGGGGGGGGGGGGGGGGGGGGGGGGGCCGGGGGGCGGGGGGGGGGGGGGGCGGGGCGGCCCGTACCTGCCCCGTGCCGGCCGCCCGCCCCGTACGCGCCCCGCTCCTCAGCCCGCGCCCGCCCCATCCGCCGGGCCCGCCGGCCCCTCCCCACCACCCGGCGTCCCCGGCACCGCCGCCGTGCTGCGGGTGACCGCCTCGGCGCGTTCGGCGGCCTTCTGCGGATCGGTGACCCACAGTTTGTAGAAGTCGAACGGGCACTCCGCGAGCCCGGCCGGTCCCTCGCCGGCCGCCGCGATGCCCGAGTAGCCCCGGTGCACCAGCTTGAACAGGTGGTTCTGCGACTGGTCGTAGGTGCGCGCGTCGCGGATCGCGGAGACCGAGAGCTGCGCGTACTGGATGCCGTACGGCTCCTCGCCGGTCTCGCCCAGCGTGCGCCCGTCGAACCCGATGATCGCGGAGTGCCCGAAGTACGCGTACACGCCGTCGAACCCGGCCGCGTTGGCCACCGCCACGTAGCAGTTGTTGGCCCATGCCATCGCCTTGGCCATCAGCACCTGCTGTTCCTTGGCCGGATACATGTAGCCCTGGCAGCGCACGATCAACTCGGCGCCCTTCATGGCGCAGTCCCGCCAGATCTCCGGGTAGTTCCCGTCGTCGCAGATGATCAGCGAGACCTTGAGCCCCTTCGGTCCCTCGGTCACATAGGTGGCCTCGCCCGGGTACCACGGCTCGACGGGGCACCAGGGCAGGATCTTCCGGTACTTCTGCACGATCTCGCCGCGGTCGTTGATGAGGACCAGGGTGTTGTACGGCGGCTTGTCCGGGTGTTCCTCGTGCCGCTCACCGGCGAGCGAGAACACGCCCCAGGTGCCCGCCTCGCGACAGGCCGCGGCGAAGACGTCCGTCTCGTCGCCGGGCACGGACGCGGCCGTGTCCAGCATCTCGGCCGGGTCGTACATGATCCCCTGGGTGGAGTACTCGGGGAAGACCACCAGGTCGAGCCCGGGCAGCCCGGTCTTCATGCCCACCACCATCTCGGCGATCCGCCGCGCGTTCGCGAGCACCTCGTCCCGGGTGTGCAGCCGTGGCATCTGGTAGTTGACGACCGCGACGCCGACCGTGTCCGGGCTCGACGCAATGTCACCGTGTCGCATGCGCTCACTCCTCTTCTGCTTCGTCGTCATCCGACTGTTGGGCTCGTGGAGTTGCTTGGCTTACGGGTGCGGGTTGGGGAGTCGCTGGGTTGTGGGGCCCGTCTCGGAGGTCGGGTCGGGTCGGGTCGTGGCTGGGCTGTGGATGGGGGTGGGGGTGGCTGCGGTCCGCCGGGTGCCGGGTACCCCGGGTTCCGGTCGTCCATCGCCCGCGGCCGGCGTGGGGGCGGCTGCGGTACGGGGCGGGGCCGCGCGCGGAGGCGGGGCTTCCAGCGAAGCGCGTACGGGGTCCGTCGGCTACCCCTGCGCGGCGATCGGGCGCAACCAGCCGCACGGGGCGCGCCGCGGGGCCGGGGGAGGAGGCCCGCCGGGAGCCGTCGGGGGAGCCAGTTCCGGCCACGTCCGCGGGGCGCCTCCCCGCGGCGTACCGTCGGCGAAGACGGGCCACGGGCCGGGCCGCGGCCCGCGTACCGAAGAGCGACGACCACGGGCCGCGGGCCGCGGACCGACTGGGGGAGCGAACATGAGCGATGGCGACGGCAGCGGCGGCGACGACGACGGCGGCGCCGGCAACCGTGGTGGCGGCTCGGGCGGCGGCCTCACCCTGGAGGCGCTGGGGCGCGCGCTGCGCTGGGAGACGTTCGCGCTGCTCGGCGCGTTGATCGTGCTGGCCCTGCTCTTCGGCTGACACGGGCCCGGGGCGGCTCGGCCACGGCGGGGGCCGCACCCCGCGAACCGACCGCGGCCCCCCGTCCTCAGACGAACCAGACCTTCCGGCCGCCCCGGCCCTCCCGCTCTGCTACCCCCGCACCCAGCCGCACCGGTCGAGCCGTCCGGCCGTACCGTCCGCGTCCGTGTCGGTGTTCATGGCGGCCGTACGGGTGGCGCGTGCCGGGGACGCCGGGTGGGCGGGATCGGGCGGGGCCACCGCTCGGGTCCGGGCGGCTGTGTGGGGGGCGGCCGGCGGGGCGAGCGGAGTGCCGGGGCCGCCGGCGGTACGGAGGCGGCCCGGGTGACCCGCGTGACCGGGGTGGGGGCGGCCGGCCAGGCCGGGGGCACCGGGTCCGGCCGGGGCGCCGGCCGGTTGCCGTACCCCGTCCGCGGCCGGATCGAGGCCGCCGGTGAGCAGGTCGAGCCCGAGCGGGGTGCACTGGTGCCGCATCGTCTTGCCCTCCCGCCTTGAGGTGATCAGCCGCGCCGCCCGCAGCGCCTTGGCGTGCGCGGACGCGGAGGAGTTGGCAATGGCCAGGGCCGTCGCCACGTCGCCCGTCGTGCGCTCGACGGTGAGCAGCCGCAGCACCGCGGCGCGCGTCGTCCCGAGCAGCCCCGACAGCGCGTCGGCCTCGCCCGGCGCGTCGAGCAGCGGGAGCGGCGTCAGCGCCGGATAGACCAGCGTGGCCGGCGAACCGCCGTGCGGGACGCAGGCGATCGCGTGCGCGGTCCACACCATCGAGGGGAGCAGGACGAGGCCGTGGCCGCCGAGTACGACGTCCACCGAGCGCGGCCCCGGGATCTCCAGCGTCGCGCCGCGCCACCGCGCCCCGCGGGCGATGCCGGCGAGCGTGGCGTGGATGCCGCGCTGGGTGAGCGAACGGCTGCGGCAGGCGTACTCGGCGTCGTAGCCGGCGGCGATGCGCGGCCAGGAGGGTGCGATCAGCGCGTCGTAGGTGGCGCGCATCGACGAGGTCAGGGTGTGCCAGGCGGCGTGGTCCTGCTCGCCCAACTGGCGGGCCCAACTGGTCAGAGGGCGCCCGGTGGTCGACCGCACCATGTCGAGCTGTACGCGGACGTCCGCGGGCCGCGTCGACTGCACCTGGTCGAGCCCGTCCGCCACGCCCCGGCTCGACGGCGCGAGGAAGACGGGCCCGTCGTGGGCGGTCGGCGGGATCAGCGAGAGCAGCGGCCTGGCCCCGCGCGGCAGCGTGCGCCACGCCGTCTGCCGCCACCGGGCGAGCACCAGCGGCAGGTCGGACCGCTGGAGCGAGGCCATCGCCAACCCGAGCTCCACCAAGGGCGCGGGCCCGCGCGCCAGCGTCACCCGTGCCAAGTCATCGGCCGTGAAGTGCAACCGCAACATCCCTGGTCTCCCCTACGTCGGCTCCGCCCACGGCACCCAGCGACGATTGTGCGGCCCGCGCCGCCCCGGAAGAAGGTCCGAACTGGCCGATGCTGATCCGGTAGCGGGGCTGATGGTGCAGGTGAAGAGGGGTGTGACCAGAGTGTGGGATGTGGGGGGTGTGAAGGTGCGCACTCCTGGATGGTGCGGAGCGGTGCGCGCGGGGCGCGGAGAGCGCCCCTGGCGCCCCGCTGCTTTGGGCGGGTGGTTTGGGCGGCTGCTTTGGGTGGGTGGCTTCGGGGTCGGCCGCTGTGGGGCGGCGGCTTCGGGGTTCGGCCGTCGGGTTGGCCGCTCCGGGCTGGCCGCTGTGGGTTGGCCCGTCCCGGTGGGTGGGTTCACCCGTGCCTGCGGGCTGGTTCAGCCATGCCTGCGGGCCGGTTCGCCTGGCCTTCCTCGGCCGGCGGCTACACCCCGCCGGCCGCGCCCACGTACCGCTCGCGGACCTGCCGGTAGCGGGCGAGTTCCGCGAGGGCGGCCTCGACCACGGCTTCTCGGCCGTAGGCCGCGACCTCGGCCCGCAGCAGGAGTTCGGCTTCCTCGCCGTGGTCGCGGGCCGGTTCGCGGGCCGCCCTGGTGCACAACCGGGTCACCGCGGGGCCGGCCGCAACGCCGCAGGTGAACAGCGCGGCCGGGGCCCACCAGGCGCCGCCGGCGACCCCGGCGACGACGGCCACCAGCCAACCCAGACCGAGCAACTGCACCGCCAACAGCGTCCGTTGGGCCAGCCGTGCCGCGGCCCACCAGTGCGGCCTGACGGCCAGCGCCCCGGGCTGGCCGGGAGCGGTGTGCACCGCGCCGTCGGCCACCTCGTCCACGACCGCGTCCAGCGCCTGCGCCAACCCGTCGGCCGCGCCCTGCGCCGCCTCCCGTACCGCCTTCGCCCACGGCCGCGGCAGCCCGTGGGCCGCGTCGTCGGCCAGCGTCCGTACGGCGTGCTCGACCGCCGGCCGCGCCACGGTCACTTCGGCCGGGCGCCCCGCCCGTACGGGGCCGTCGGCGGGCCGCCCCGGGCCGCCGTCCCCGGCCACCGCGCCCGCGCCGGCCCCGCCGTCGGCATCCGCGGCCGTGTGGGTGGCCGTGGGGTGCGGCGCGTACGGCGGGTGGGGCGTGGCCGTGGGGCCGGGCGTGTGCGGAGCGTACGGTGCGAGCGGTGCGCCCGTGGCGTCGTCGGGCGCGTGCGCCGCTCGCTGCCGGCCGTCCGTGGTCCGTGGGGCTACGACGCCGGGTGTGGCTGTTGGTGTTGTCGCCGAAGTCGCCGATGTCGCTGCTGGGGCGGGGACGGCGCCGGTCGGGGAGCCGGGGGCCGACGGCTGTGCGGGGGCCGTGTCCCGGAGCCGTACGGGGTCCGTGTGCCGGGGCTGTACGGGGCCCGCCCCGTTCGGCTCACCCGCCCCGCTGTCGCGCCACGCTAGGTCACCGTCACCATCGCTGTCCCCGACGCCCAGGTGGCCGCCGGTCCCCGAAGCCGCGGCCGTCCGCCAGTCGACCTCCGGGTACGGGCCGGGCCCTGTGGCCTCGAAGGCGGACAGGTCGGCGTCTTCGTAGGCGTCCAGTTCGAGGCCGCCGTACGGGCTCCGGCCGGCGCCCCCGCCGCCCCCCGGTGCGTACCGTGCGCCGCCGCCCGGCAGGTCCCCGGCCGCGCGCGCCGCCGGCGGCCCCGGGGCCGGCGTCGTCGTGGCCGTCACCGTGCCGGTCCTGGCCCCGCCCTGCGG
>NZ_JBEHZD010000537.1:0-5143 GCF_040240285.1 Streptomyces sp. HSW2009
CGGTCAGCCCCCGCAGCACCGCGCGGCTGCGCCGTCCCCGTCCGGGGTCCGCTCCTGCGCCGGCTGGGCGGCGGCGCCGGCATCCACCGCGCTGGCCCCCAGCACCTCGGCGTCGGCCTTGACCACGTACACCTCCCACGGCTCGCCGCCGGGGCCGTGCACCCAGACCTTGTCCTGGACCGCGTAGCAGCAGGCGGTGTCGGTCTCCTCGGTGGTGGTGAGTTCGGCGGCGCGCAGCCGGTCGCCGGCCGCGGTGACCTCGGCCGTGGCGCCGACCTCCACGCCCAGGTGGTCCAGCCGGGTGTGCTGGCCGGGCTCGCCCTCCAGGAGGACGAGCTTCAGCGGCGGTTCGGCGATGGCGAAGTTGGCGTACCCCTCGCGGCGCTTGCTCGGCCCGGTGTTGAACAGCTTGCTGTAGAAGGCGATGGACGCCTCCAAATCGCTGACGCGCAGGGCCAGTTGAACGCGGGACATGGCGCACCTCCAAGGATCGGTCCACGGGGACCGGTCGCCGCTGATTCGAAGTTCTTCAATGCAAGGTTGTGTCCTGGATCGATGAATGTCAACATAGAAGAATGTCGAATCAAGGTCTTACGGTGCTCGGCCGGGCCGGCGCGCCGGACGGGTGCTGTCCCGGCCTCCTGGCGGCGCCGATCGAGGCGGAGCAGGCCGCGGAGCTCGCGAAGGTGTTCCGGGCGCTGGGCGATCCGGTGCGGTTGCGGCTGCTGTCGATGATCGCCTCGCGGGCCGGGGGCGAGGTCTGCGTCTGTGACCTCACGCCCGCCTTCGACCTCTCCCAGCCGACCATCTCGCACCACCTCAAGCTGCTCCGCCAGGCGGGCCTGATCGACTGCGAGCGGCGCGGCACCTGGGTGTACTACTGGCTGCTGCCGGAGACCACCGACCGGCTGGCCGGCATCCTGACCCGCCCGGCGGGCGCGAACGCACCGGAACGGGACCCGGAACCGGCCGCGGCGGGGTGTTGCGGCCCGGCCGGCCCCGCGTCGGCCGACCCGGATGCCGGCGCCGAAGAAACCGCTGCGGGGGCCACCACTGCCCCCTCCGCAAACACCACCCCCGCCGATCTCGCGCGAGGCCACGCATGAGCGCGCCCGCGCCCGGCGTCGCGGGCCGGCTCTCGTTCCTCGACCGGTACCTGGCCGTGTGGATCATGGTCGCGATGGCGGCCGGACTCGGACTCGGCCGGCTGGTGCCGGGGCTCGGGGACGCGTTGGCCGCGGTCACGGTCACCGGGGTCTCGCTGCCGATCGCCCTCGGCCTGCTGGTGATGATGTACCCGGTGTTGGCCAAGGTCCGCTACGACCGGCTGCACACCGTCACCCGCGACCGCCGGCTGCTGCTGCCGTCGCTGGTGCTGAACTGGCTGGTCGGGCCGGCCGTCATGTTCGTACTGGCCTGGGCGTTCCTGCCGGACCTGGACGAGTACCGGACCGGGCTGATCATCGTGGGGCTGGCCCGCTGCATCGCCATGGTGATCATCTGGAACGACCTGGCGGGCGGCGACCGGGAGGCAGCCGCCGTGCTGGTCGCCCTGAACTCCGTCTTCCAGGTGCTGGCCTTCAGCCTGCTCGGCTGGTTCTACCTGTCGGCGTTGCCCGGCTGGCTCGGCTGGGAGCAGGCCGGCCTCTCCGTCTCGGTGTGGGAGATCGCCCGCAGCGTGCTGATCTTCCTGGGCATCCCGCTGCTGGCCGGCTTCCTCACCCGCCGACTGGGCGAGCGGGCCAAGGGCCGTGCCTGGTACGAACGCGAACTCGTGCCGCGGATCGGCCCGTTCGCGCTGTGGGGGCTGCTCTTCACGATCGTCGTGCTGTTCGCCCTCCAGGGCGACGCGATCACCTCCCGCCCGCTGGACGTGGTGCGGATCGCGGTGCCGCTGCTGGTGTACTTCGCCGTGCTGTGGGCCGGTTCGATGGCGCTGGCCAAGGCCGTCGGCCTGGACTACCCGCGGGCCACGACGCTGGCGTTCACCGCCGCCGGCAACAACTTCGAACTGGCCATCGCCGTCGCCATCGCCACCTTCGGCGCCTCGTCCGGCCAGGCGCTGGCGGGCGTCGTCGGCCCGCTGATCGAGGTGCCGGTGCTGATCGGCCTGGTGTACGTGGCCCTGTGGGCCCGCCGGTTCTACGCCGCCCCCGTCCCCGGCCCCGTCCCTGACCCCGGCCCCGTCCCTGACCCCGTCTCCGGACCACAAGGGGAGACCAGCCGTGCCTGACGCCGTACCGCAAGGAGAGACCAGCCGTGTCTGACGCCCCCGCCGCCCCGCCGTCCGTCCTCTTCGTCTGCGTGCACAACGCCGGGCGGTCGCAGATGGCCGCCGCCTTCCTCACCCACATGGCCGACGGCCGGGCCCGGGCCGCGTCGGCCGGCTCGGCCCCCGCGGCCACGGTCAACCCCACGGTCGTACGGGCCATGGCCGAAGTCGGAATCGACCTCTCCGCCGCGACGCCCAAGGCCCTCACGCCCGCGGCCGTACGCGACTGCGACCTGGTGGTCACCATGGGCTGCGGCGACGCCTGCCCCGTCATCCCCGGCCGCCGCTACCTGGACTGGGCCCTGCCCGACCCGGCCGGCCAGGGCATCGAGGCGGTGCGTCCCATCCGCGACGAGATCGAACGACGGGTGCGGGAACTGATCGCCGAGCTCGGCTGAGCCGGGGGGGGGCGGGGGCGGCGATCGGCCTGCACACCCGCAACGAACGCGGCCCACGAGGCCCACGAGGCGGAGCCGAACACCCACCCACCCGGGCCACCCACCCACCCGGGCCGCCCGGGCCCCCCTCGCCGCCCGCCGGGGCTAGAGCTCGGCCGCCACCCGTCCCCGCAGTTGGTCCAGGTCCAGCGCGTGCGCCATGGCCCGGTAACCCTCGTCGCTGGGGTGCAGGTGGTCGCCCGAGTCGTAGCGGGGGAGCAGGCGGAGGTGGTTGGCGGGGTCGCGGAGGGCCGCGTCGAAGTCGACGACCTCGTCGAAGACCTCGCCCGACCTGATCTGTTCGTTGACCGCCTCGCGGACCGCGTTCAGTTCGGGCGTGAAGCCGCGGTGCCCGTAGAACGGCATGAGCGTGGCGCCGACGACGCGCAGCCCGCGGGTGTGCGCCTGCTCCACCAGTTGCCGCAGGCCGCCGGTGATGCGGTCCGGGTTGGTCTCGTGGGGGTTGCGCAGGATGTCGTTGACGCCCAGTTCGATGACGACCGCCCGGACCCCGGTCTGCGCCAGCACGTCCCGGTCGAAGCGGGACAGGCCGCTCGGGTTGTTCGGCGGGGTGAGGTTGCCGTCGGTCAGCACGCGGTTGCCGCTGATGCCCTGGTTGAGGACGCCGAGCCGGGGCGCGTCGCGCTCGGTGCGCAGCCGCTGGGCGAGGAAGTCGGGCCAGCGGTGGTTGGCCCCCGTGGTGGAGGTGCTGCCGTCGGTGATCGAGTCGCCGAGCGCCACGACCGAACCGGTGGCCCGGCCCGTCCACACGTCCACGCCGGTCAGGTAGCGCCAGTACGGGCTCTGCTGGGTGAACGCCAACCCGGCGGTGTCCTCGGCGTGGTCGCCCTGTGCCGCGTACGAGATCTGTCGGGCGTGCGGGTGGTAGGTGACGGCGCCGGCCGGGGTGGGCGAATACGTGCTGACCAGCAGGTCGCTGGCGTCGGCGACGCGCAGCCCGGTCGGGTCGCTGAACACGTGTCGGCCGGCCGGGATGGTCACCGAAGGCCGCTTGTTGAAGAAGAGCCGCCGCATGGTGCCCTCGGCCGCGTTCGGTTCGTTGGGCGCGGCGGCCAGCGCCACCGAGGCGTGGCTGATGGTGAGCGGCCGGTTCCCGTACAGGTTGGAGAGTTGGATGCGCACCCGCTCGCCGCCGACGCTGATGCGGACCACGTTGCGGATCGACACCTTCGGGAAGCCGTTCGGCCGCTGGGGTTCGGCGGCGGCCGGCGACGTGGACCAGGTGCCCACCCAGGCGCCGGCGGAGGCAGGCGCGGCCTCGTTGCCGTGGCCGGTGGCCGGGGCCGCGGTGCCGTCGCTCTTGCCGACGCCGACGAATATCGCGGCGGAGACGAGGATCACCACGGCCGCCAGCGCAGCAAGCACGGCGTAGGCCGAATGCCTGGGCGGGGGACTCACGGTCATGTGCGGGGCTCTCCTGAACTCGGCGGAGTCGATGACCCCGCGGTGCGGCGGTGGGTGGGCGCGGTGCCCCCGCGCTGCGGCAGGGGGCGGGCGCGGTGAGGCGAACGCGGCCGACGAGGCTTCCCATGATCCCACGGGGTGGGTGACGCCCGCCCGCCGGACGGGTGAGCCCACGGGCGAGCCCGCGGGTGCGGATGGGGTCGCGGGTGTGCCTGGGGTGGTGGGGTTCGTGGGTGCGGGTGGGGTGTGCCTGGAGGTGGTGAGCGCTCGTGGGTGCGGGTGGGGTGCGCCGGGAGGCGATGCGCGCTCGTGGGTGCAGGTGGGTGCGCCCGGGGCCGTGGGGTCCGCGGTACGGGCGGCGTGCGTCTGGGGCGCGGGCGAGGCACGCCGTCCCCCGGCGCCCCGCCCGCGCTCTGGCTCCGGGCTCCCCGTCCCCGGACCGCCCCCGACCCACCCCCTACGGGCTGATTCAGGGCCCCGGACGCCGCGCCCGGGCTGCCGCCGGGAACCCTCCGTTCGTTACGGAAGGGGGCCCAGGCCCGACAATGGCCCGGGGGAACGGCGCGACCTTGGTGGAGTGAATGGAACGGACGTACGGGGATATCGGGGACACTGACGGCGCGGCACGGACGGGCGCGGGCGGTGGGGACGGCGCGGGCGGTGGCTTGGACGCCGGTTCGGGCGGCGGTGCGGGCGGTACGGGCGCCGGAGGCCGCGGCAGCGACGGCAACGGCCCGGGCGCGGGCGCGGGCGCAACAGGCCCCCCGGACCGCGGTGCCGGAGGCCGCGGCGGCGAAGGACCGGGCGCGGGCGACGGTGCCGGAGGCCGTAACGACCACGGCCAAGACCAGGGCCAAAGCCCCCGCACGGGCAAACCCCGCACCGGCGGCCCCTTCGCCGGTCCCGGGGGGGGGGGGGGGCCCCCGCGGCCCCCCCCCCCGCCCCGCGCGCCGGGGGGGTGGAAAGCCGCGGGGAGGGCGCCCGACGGGGGGGGGGGGTGTGGGGGGGG
>NZ_JBEHZD010000538.1:0-5142 GCF_040240285.1 Streptomyces sp. HSW2009
ATCGACGTGCTCATCCCGATCGGCGGCGAGGGCCCGCGGGCCGCGGGCCCGGCACTGCCCGCGGCACGGCCGCAGGCGCCGGCAGCCGATCGCCCCAGCAACCGGTGAGCGTCGCCCGCACCAGTGCGTTGCCGCGCGCCGCCCGTACGGTCCAGACGGCCGCAGCCGCCAGCCGCTCGCCCGGGTCGCGGGCGCCGCCGACGGGCAGCCGCGCCTGTTCCACGCCGCGCAGGTACGCCTCGGCCTCGCGCCGCACCAGCGCCCTGGCCAGGCCGTCCTTGCTGCCGAACTCGTTGTAGAGGGTCTGCCGGGACACCCCGGCAGCCGCGGCCACGTCCACCATGCGCACCCCGGCCCACGGCCGGCGGTCCAGGGCGCTGAACGCCGCGTTCAGTAGGGCTTCACGCGCTGTAGGCACCTTTGCCTCCCAGGCCCGGACAGCTCACCCGGCTGCCGTGCGGCACAGAATTGACGTGCCGCCAGACGCTGTCAAGGGACCCGGCGTGCGCCGGTTCGCCCCGCTTCGCCAAGGTAGTGTGCGAGCATGCCCGACTACCACGATGATCTGCGGCTCGCTCAGGTGCTCGCGGATGCGGCCGACTCCGCGACCATGGAGCGGTTCAAGGCACTGGACCTCAAGGTCGAGACCAAGCCCGACATGACGCCCGTCACCGAGGCCGACAAGGCCGCCGAGGAGTTGATCAGGTCCTCGCTCCAGCGGGCCAGGCCGCGGGACGCGGTGCTCGGCGAGGAGTTCGGCAGCGAGGGCTCGGGCCCGCGCCGCTGGGTCATCGACCCCATCGACGGCACCAAGAACTACGTCCGCGGGGTACCGGTGTGGGCCACCCTGATCGCGCTGATGGAGCGCGGCGAGGGCGGTGACCGGCCGGTGGTCGGCATGGTCTCGGCGCCCGCGCTCGGCCGGCGCTGGTGGGCGGCGGAGGGCCTGGGCGCCTACACCGGGCGCAACCTCTCATCGGCCACCCGGATCGCGGTGTCCAAGGTCAACGACCTCTCCGACGCCTCGCTCGGGTACGCATCGCTCGGCGGCTGGGAGGAGCGCGGCAAGCTGCCCGGCTTCCTCGACCTGACCCGGGCCTGCTGGCGCACCCGCGGCTACGGCGACTTCTGGCCCTACATGATGGTGGCCGAGGGCTCGGTCGACCTGTGCGCCGAGCCGGAGCTTTCGCTGTGGGACATGGCGGCCAACGCGGTCATCGTGCAGGAGGCGGGCGGCAGGTTCACCGGCCTCGACGGCCGCCCCGGCCCGCACAGCGGCAACGCCGCCGCCTCCAACGGCCTGCTCCACGACGAACTGCTCAAATACCTCCAGTAACCCGCGGGCCACACCAGCACCGCGCGCAGCCCGCGGCGACCGTGACTCCCCCGCCCCGCGGGCGACTCCGGTGGCCGCGGACTCCCGTGCCCCGCAGGCCCGTCCCGCTGCGCCCCGTACGCCGTTGGCACGCGCAAGACGTCGGCACCGCAAGGCGTCGGGACAGCAAGGCGTCGGGGCAGCAAGGCGCCAGCGCCGCAAGGGCGTCGGCACCGTACGCGGCGGGCGCCGTCCGCAGCCAGCCGGCCCCGTGCGGCACACCCGCCCCGCGGGCCGGCGAGCGAACCGGCGTCCGCCCGGCCCCATCCGGGGTGCACCCGGGCCTGCGCCCGCAACGTCCTGCCGGCCCCTTCCCCACCACGTACCTGCGCGGACCCGCGCCCGTGCGCGGGCGTACGCCGTGCGGCAACGGCCCTCGTACGCACCGCTTCGGACGGCCCGGAACCCGCGGTGCGCCGCCCCGGCCCTGCCGTCGGTCCGTGGCCCCGCGCTCCTCGCGCTCCCTGCGCTCCCGTGCCGGGCCTTGTTGCGCCGACGGGCGCGTGTGAGCATGAGGTTCCGCCCGCTTGTGCACTTGTGAAGCACGGTTCGGTGGCCCCCACCCCGAAGACGGCCGAGCGGGCTCCCCCAAGGAGGTGGCTCCCCCCATGCCCACGCTCGTCCGCGACGCCATGACCACGGTGGTCCTCACCATCGGCCCGGCGCACACCCTCCGCCAGGCCGCCCGACTGATGGCCGCCCGCCGGGTCGGTGCGGCCGTCGTCCTCGACACCGAAACCAGCGGGGTCGGCATCCTCACCGAACGCGACGTCCTCATCTCCGTCGGGGCCGGCCAGGACCCCGACCACGAGACGGCCCAGGCGCACACCACCCACGACGTCGTCTACGCCGCGCCCGAGTGGACGCTGACCGAGGCCGCGCGGGCCATGACGCACGGCGGCTTCCGCCACCTGATCGTGCTGGACGCCCACGAACCGGTCGGCCTGGTCTCCGTACGCGACATCATCCGCTGCTGGTCCCGCACCGAAACGCCGACGGACACGCCCGCGGAAGCCCCCACGGGACCCTCGGCCGGAGCCCTGACCCACTGACGGGGCGACACCCCGTCACCACCCCCGCCCCACCTGGTGCGCTTCCCGCACCACGCCCCGCAAGCACACCGTACGAAGGCTCGCGAGCGCACACGAGGGCATGCGAAGAGGCCGGAGCCCCATGGCGTCCGGCCTCTTCGGTCCCTTACGGCAAGCGACTGGTCAGCCGCCGCGCGGGGCGACACCGGCCACGGGGGTGGGCCGGTGGCGCCGTCGCGCGGACGACTCAGCCGCGGAGGGCCTGGACCGCTGCCTCCAGTCGCTTGCCGTAGTCTGCGTCCGCCTTGCGGAAGTTGCCGATGGCGCGCTCGACGATGTCGTCGCGCGACACCCCCGCCAGCGCCCCCGCCAGGTTGGCGATCAGGCGGCCCTTCTCCTCCTCCGACAGCAGTCGGTAGAGGTTGCCGGCCTGGACGAAGTCGTTGTCCTCGGCGTGCGAGGGCGCGGGCCCCTCGCCGGTGAAGCCGCTGACCGCGGTCGGCCGCCAGGCCGGGTCACCGGTCTGGGCGGGGCCGCCGAAGCTGTTGGGCTCGTAGTTCTTCGACCGGCCGTGCCGCCCGTCGTACGCGTAGCCGTCGCGGCTGTAGGTGCGCGCCTCGGTGGCGTGCGGGCGGTTGACCGGCAGGTGGTCGGCGTTGATGCCGACCCGGTAGCGGTGCGCGTCGCCGTAGGCGAACAGCCGGCCCTGGAGCATCTTGTCGGGCGAGGGTCCGATGCCGGGCACGAAGTGCGCGGGCGAGAAGATCGACTGCTCGACCTCGGCGAAGACGTTGTCCGGGTTCCGGTTGAGCTCCAGCTTGCCGAACTCGATCAGCGGGTAGTCCGCGTGCGGCCACACCTTCGTCAGGTCGAACGGGTTGAAGCGGTAGTTCGCCGCCTCGGCCACCGGCATGACCTGCACGGACACGGTCCAGCTCGGGAACTCGCCGCGCTCGATGGCCTCCCGCAGGTCCCGCTGGTGGCTATCCGGGTCCTGCCCGGCGAGCACCGCGGCCTCCTCGGCCGTCAGGTTCTTGATGCCCTGGTCGGTCTTGAAGTGGTACTTGACCCAGAACGCCTCGCCCGCAGCGTTGCTCCACTGGTAGGTGTGCGAGCCGAAGCCGTCCGTGTGGCGGTACGAGGCGGGGATGCCGCGGTCACCGAAGAGCCAGGTCACCTGGTGCGTGGACTCCGGCGACAGGCTCCAGAAGTCCCAGACGTTGTCCGCCTCCTGCGAGCCGGTGTACGGGTCGCGCTTCTGGGTGTGGATGAAGTCGGGGAACTTGATGGCGTCCTTGATGAAGAACACCGGGGTGTTGTTGCCGACGAGGTCGTAGTTGCCCTCCTCGGTGTAGAACTTCAGCGCGAAGCCGCGCGGGTCCCGCACCGCGTCCGCCGCACCGAGGTTGCCGGCCACCGTGGAGAAGCGCAGGAAGGTCTCGGTCTCCTTGCCGACCTCGGAGAGGAACTTCGCCCGGGTGTACTGCGTCACGTCGCCGGTCACCGTGAAGGTGCCGTACGCGCCCGCGCCCCGTGCGTGCACCACGCGCTCCGGAATCCGCTCGCGGTTGAAGTGCGCCAGCTTCTCCAGCAGCGACTGGTCCTGTACGAGCACCGGGCCGCCGACACCGGCGGTCTCACTGTTCTGGTTGTCGGCAACCGGGGCACCCGCCTCCGTCGTCAGCGGTCCCGCCGACTGCGCCGTCTCGCTCTGAACCGTCACGTGTGCCTCCTGCGTACTCGTCGTGTCGCTTGGCCTGAGCCGTACCCGATCCTACATTGGACATTGTCTAAGTCAAGAAGAGGCCGAGAGGCGTACAAAGTCTGTTCGTGGACTCGCACTGGTACTCTGGTCCTATCTGACTGATAGGTGAATGGCATGAGTGACCTGCTGGAACGACTGAGGGGACGCGGCTGGCGGCTGACCGCCCAGCGACGCGTCGTGGCCGAGGTGCTCGACGGGGACCATGTGCACTACACCGCCGACGAGGTGCACGCCCGCGCGACGGAACGCCTGCCGGAGATCTCCCGGGCGACCGTCTACAACACCCTCGGCGAACTCGTGTCGCTCGGCGAGGTCCTTGAGGTGAGCACGGACGGCCGCGCCAAGCGGTACGACCCCAACGCCCACCACGACCACCACCACCTGGTGTGCAGCCGCTGCGGCACCATCCGCGACGTGCACCCCGCCGGCGACCCGCTCGCCGACCTGCCGACCCCGGAGCGCTTCGGCTTCACGGTCACCGCCGTCGAGGTCACCTACCGCGGTATCTGCCCCACCTGTACGGGCGCCTGACACCGGGTCACCCCATCGCCTCGCGCCGGCCGGGCACGACCCACCACACGGCCTGGCCCGGCCCACCGGCAGACGACACGGATCACCTCCCGCCGCCGCGTTCCCACCCGCCGGGAGACGTCGCGACCCCCGTACGGAACCTGGCCGGGCGGGGCAGCGCTCCCCGTACGACACCTGGTGGGCGACCCAGGGGCCCATGCGACACCCGCCACACACACGCGTCCGGCGCCTGACACCCGCCCCCGCGCAGCGCCCAACACGCAGCGCCCGTCCGGCATCTCCCGCACCGCGGCCCCACACGCCGGCCAACGGCCGGCCACATACACCGAAGGCCCGGATTCAATGAATCCGGGCCTTCGATCTTGAGTAGCGGGGACAGGATTTGAACCTGCGACCTCTGGGTTATGAGCCCAGCGAGCTACCGAGCTGCTCCACCCCGC
>NZ_JBEHZD010000539.1:0-5127 GCF_040240285.1 Streptomyces sp. HSW2009
AGCTGCCCCACCACCGCCTTGCGCTGGAGCCCGGGGGGGGGGGGGGGGGGCCCCCGCCGGGCGGGGGGGGCCCCCCCCCCCCCACGGCTGCGGGCGCCCGACCTGGCCCGATGCCGCTGCCCGAGGAGCCGGGCCGCGCGTCAACCACGCTGCGTACAGACGCGGTTGACATGGCATCAGCGACCGGATCGGCGCATCGGGCATCGGCTCGGGCATCTGCCACTCACGATCGGATGACCAACCACCTTACCGAGCAAGGGAGTTGATGATCATCCGGTTCAGAAGACGATCAGAGCGCGTCCGCCGCGGCCGGCCAGCATGGCATCGAAGGCGGCCGGGATGTCTTCGAGTCCGATGCGCTCGGTGACCAGGGCCGACAGGTCGAGCCGGCCGGCGCGGATGTGCGCGGCGATGGCCGGCAGGTCGCGCACCGGGTCGCTGTTGCCGTAGACGCAGCCGGAGAGGGTGCGGCCGAAGTAGAACAGCTCCAGGGCCGAGAACGTCACCCGCTGGTCCTGCCCGCCGATGCCGACGACGGTGGTCCGGCCGCCGCGACGGGTGCTCGACCAGGCGGCGCGGATGGTGTCCGCGCTGCCCACGCACTCGATGGCCACATCGGCCCCGTACCCCTCGGTGAGCTCGCGCACCCGCTTGGCCGTGTCGTCGCCCGCTATCAGGAAGTCGGTGGCGCCGGCGGCTCTGGCCAGCTTCTCCTTCTCGGGCGACACGTCGATGGCGATCAGCGGCCCGGCGCCGGCGATGCGCGCGCACTGGAGCACCGCGAGGCCCACTCCGCCGACGCCGACGACCACGACCGACTCGCCCTCGACGACCTTGGCCGAGTGGAAGACCGCGCCGTAGCCGGTGAGTACGGCGCAGCCCAGGAGCGCCGCGTCGGCGAGCGGCACGCCGTCCGGCAGCGGCAGCACCGCATGGGCGGGCACCACCGTCTCCTCCGCGAAGGCGGCGGTGCCCAGGCCCGGGTAGAGGGCCGTCGAGTCGGCGGCCAGCTTCGCGTAGGGCCGGTCGGCCGCGGCGCTGGCGTGGGCGCACAGCCAGGGTTCGTCCAGCGCACAGAAGTGGCAGTTCCCGCACGAAGGGGCCCAGTTGAGGACGACCCGGTCACCGGTGGCGACCGTGGTCACCCCCTCGCCGACGGCGCTGACCACGCCGGCACCCTCGTGCCCGAGCACGGCGGGGGCCGGCTGGCGCAGGGTGCCGTTGGACAGGGACAGGTCGGAATGGCACACCCCGGCGGCGGTGAGCTTGACCCGGACCTGTCCGGGGCCCGGCTTCGGGAGGTCGATCTCGGCGATCTCCAGCGGAGCGTTGACTGCGGTGAGTACAGCGGCGCGAACCACGGTTTCTCCTAGGGGCACAGACATGGTGTGGGGGTGGGGCGTTGACCCGGCCGGGTCACGGTCGGCGGCGGTCCCGGGCGCTGGCGCACGGTTCCGACGCCGACCGGACGGGCAGCCGGTCGGACGGACGATCGACGGGACGGGCGGTCGGGGTGCGCCGGCGGTGCGCGGTCAGTACGCCGGTGGGACGGGCCCTGCGGTACGGACCACAGGGGTACGGAGCCGGTCCTGGAGGACGGGCCGGGGCGGGCTGGACGGTACGCAAGGGTGCGGGTGGGGCGGGACGGAGGGCAGTGGTGCGGGTGGCGCTGGACGGTACGCGGTGGTGCGGGTGGGGCGGTGTGGACGAGGCCGTGCGGATGGTACGGCGGACGGCCCGCCCGGCGCAGCGTCCGCGCCCGGCAGGAAGGACCGGCCCGGAGCGCCGCCGGAGGGGGTCCCTCCGGCACCTCGCACCGGGAGGTACGGGGCCGGCGGGCCCGTGCGGAGCCCACCGGGTCCGGCCGGTGGTCCGCACGGGACCGCTGCCCGGCCCCCTGACTAGACGGTCGGTGCGCCCCGGATGTGACGCGTGCGGCCGGGTACGGCCGGCTGGTGCTGGTGTGCGGGACGGATGTACGGGGTGTGCGGGACATACGGGCTCGGCGTACCGGTCGGGCGTACGGGCCGGGTTGCCGTCCCGCCGTGACCTGCCCGGCCGGCCCCGTCCGATCGGCCCCGTCAGGCCGGCCCGTCGGAGGCGCACCGCGCCTGCCGCGAGGCGAGGCGCGTACCGGACGGACCAGCGAGACCGGCGGGACCGGAGGGGCCGAACGGACCGGGCCTCGCGGGCGGGCGCGCGCGAGGGCGTGCGTGGGCGGGTGGCGGCGGGCGTTGGCGGGCCGGGCCGAGCGTGGGCGGGTGGTGCTGGGCGGCGGGGCCGGGCCGGTGGCGGGGCGCCGGTGCCGGGCCCCGTCGACGTCCGGTGTACGGAGCGGGGCGGGCCGCCCCGTACACCGATGGTCGATGCCCGGCCGGACCGCGCACCGTCGCCCGACGGCACCCCGGCCGGCCAGGACCGGTCAGAGTTGGAGCGACTTCGTCTGGAGGTACTCGGCCAGGCCGTGCACCCCCAGTTCGCGGCCGACGCCGGACTGTTTGTAGCCACCGAAGGGTGCGAGCGGGTTGAACCGGCCCCCGTTGACGTCGATCTGGCCGGCGTCCATCCGGCGCGCGAAGGCGACCGCCTCGTCCTGCTCGGCCGCCCAGACGGCGCCGGCGAGACCGTACGCGGTGTCGTTGGCGATGCGTAGTGCGTCGTCCGGGTCGGTGTAGCGCAGCACCGAGAGCACCGGGCCGAAGATCTCCTCCCTGGCGATGGTCATCTCGGGCGTGACGTCGGCGAACACGGTGGGGCTGACGAAGTAGCCGCGCTCCAGGCCCGCCGGGGCGGCCGGGCCGCCGGCCACCAGGCGGGCGCCACCCTCGATGCCGCCCTCGATGTAGCCGCGCACCCGGTCCCGCTGTGCGGCGCTGACCAGCGGCCCCAGCCGGGTGTCCGGGTCGCCCGGGTCACCGGGCGGGTAGTTCGCCGCTGCGGCCCCGGCCAGTTCGACCGCCTCGTCGTACGCGTCCTCGTGCACCAGCATCCGGGTCCAGGCGCTACAGGTCTGGCCGGCGTTGGCGCACACGTTGGCCACGCCGACCTTGACCGCCTTGGCCAGGTCGGCGCCGGGCAGGATGACGTTGGCGGACTTGCCGCCGAGTTCGAGTGCGACGCGTTTGACGGCGGCGCCCGCGACGGCCCCGATGCGCCGGCCGACGGCCGTGGAGCCGGTGAAGGAGACCAGGTCCACGCCCGGGTGCTCGGCCAGCGCCTGGCCCGCGATCGGCCCGTACCCGGTGACCAGGTTGAACACCCCGGCGGGCAGTCCCGCGTCGGCCACCGCCTCGGCGAAGAGCTGCGCCACCAGCGGGGTGTTCTCGGCGGGCTTGACGACGATGGTGCAGCCGGCGGCGAGGGCCGGCGCCACCTTGGCGACGATCTGGTGCAGCGGGTAGTTCCACGGGGTGATCGCGCCGACGACGCCCGCCGGTTCGTGCCAGACCGTGGAGTTGCCGATCTGTTCCCGGAAGGCGTACGTCGCCGCGAGGTCGGCGTAGCTGCCGGCGACGGTGATCGGCAGGTCGGCGTGGACGGCGCGGGCGAAGGCGACGGGCGCGCCGAGTTCGGCCACCACGGTGTCGGCGATCTCCTCGCGCCGCGCGGCGAGCGCGTCCCGCAGCGCCGCGAGCCGGGCGGCCCGGTCTGCCGGCGCGGTGCCGGCCCACTGCGGCAGGGCCGCGCGGGCGGCCCGTACGGCGGTGTCCACGTCCAGCGCGCTGCCCGCAGGCACCGACCCGATGGTGCGCTCGTCGAACGGGCTCACCACCTCGATCGCGTCCGTGCCGGCCGCGGGCCGCCAGCCGCCGTCGATGTACATCCCGTCATGCGACTTCACGTCGTTCGCCCTCCAGCACACCGCTCCGGCCCGTACCCGACCAAACTAACGACGGTAGTTTTCGCACGCCAGGGGTGGTCGCGTGCCCTCGATCACGTGGCCGGCCCGTCGGACCTGCGCCGCCCGGTGCGGGCGGGCCGGCGTCCCCTCCCGTACCGGCAGCGCGGCGCGGGCACGGGTACGGCGGTGGTGGACCTGCGGGACGGCCGAGCGTGTCCGAGGTGGGGGGACGGTCACGGGCCCTGGCGCCCGTCGGGTACACGGTGCCCGACGGTCACCACATCGCACCACCCCACGGGCCCGCCCGCACCCCGTCCAGCGACGGTTTACGGCCGCGGTGTGGGGACGTGGGGTGTCCGACGGGCCCGTAGGGGGCGCGTCGGACACGGCCGAACGGGGTGGGAGGCTGGGCGCCGGCCAGAGGTCAGGTACTGGCCGAGGGCGGGGCGCCGCCTGGGACGGGCGGGGCGGGGGGCCGGGGTTGGGGACCGGCCGAAAACGAACTGACGGCCCGTCAGCCCGCCAGTCCGTCAGCCCGTCAGTCCGTCAGTCCGTCAGTCCGTCAGTCCGTCAGTGGCTGCGTACGTCGTGCAGATGGGCGAAGACCACCACGTTGGCCCGGTACCCGCGGCCCGGGTCGAAGGCTCCGCCGCAGGTCAGCAGGCGCAGTTCGGGGCGGCCCGGGTCGCCGTACACCTCACGGTCGGGGAAGCGCGACCGCGGGTAGGTGCGCACCGCGTCCACCCGGAAGACCGCGCGCTTGCCGTCGTGGCGCGTGATGGTCAGCAGGTCGCCGCGGCGGAGCGAGGGCAGTTCGAGGAAGAGCGCGGGGCCGGTGCGCGGGTCGCGGTGTCCGACGATGACCGCGGCGCCGCGCTCGCCGGGGCTCGGGCCGCGCTCGTACCAGCCGGCCACCCGCGGCCGGGCCATGGGCGGCATCGTCAGCCGGCCCCGTCGGTCGAGCCCGACCCCCTCCAGCGGGGCGGACAGGTGCAGCCGCGGAATGGCCAGCCGGAGCGGCCGGGAGCGGGCGATGGGGGCCCGGGGCACCAGCGGCCCGGTGTCCGCCGCCGGGTTCCGTTGCCGGGCGCGCTGGTCGGCCTGCGGGGCGGTGTGTGGGTCGGAGCGTGGGTCGGAGTGGTGGCCGGGGCGCTGGTCGGGGCGCCGGCCCGGATCGTGGCCGGCGGCGTGGCCGGTGGCTGTCAGGTATACAAATAACCCAGCCCACCAGACGGACTCCAATCGGGGGATGCGGAATATGGATTTAAAAAAAAATAGAGGGGGGG
>NZ_JBEHZD010000054.1:0-24264 GCF_040240285.1 Streptomyces sp. HSW2009
GGGGGGCGGGGCCGCGCCGCCCCCCCCCCCCCCCCCGCGGCCGGCCGCCCCCCCCCCCCCCCCCCCCCCCCCCCCCCCCCACCAGCGGCCCGGCCGGCACCCGGCACACACGGCAGGACCGGCCGCACCGCACCCGCCCATACATAAACTGCACACCGTACGAACACCGCACATCGGGCGGTGCCCAGGGTTGGACCACGACCCCGGGCACCGCCCTCGTGCGTGGGGCGGCGGGTGTGCCGGCCGGGCAACGGGTGTGCCGGCCGGTCACCGGGGCCCGGGCTCCCGCGCCCCGGCGGACCGTGGGCCGGCGCCGGTCACCGCAGGTCGCCCTGGAGCACCTTGTCGACGCTGGGCTGGCCGGCCCCGAAGACGTTGCTGGTGGTCAGCCACAGCGAGTTGGTGCCCGGCACCTTCTCGACGGTGCGCAGCCGCCCGTACTCGCCCGCGTAGTACGACTCGGGGGTGCCGGTCCCGGTGCTGGTCAGCGGTACCCGGTAGAGCCGCTGGCCGCGCTGGGCGCCCAGGTAGACGGCGCCGTCCGCGTACGCGAGGCCGCTCGGTGACGCGTCGCTGGTCTTCCACTGCTGCTCCGGGTTGGTCATGCCCGGGGTGGTGCACGCGCCCTCGCACACCGGCCAGCCGTAGTTCTGGCCCGGCTTGATCAGGTTGAGCTCGTCGAAGGCGTTGTTGCCGAACTCCGCCTCCCAGAGCCGGCCCTTGTTGTCCCAGGTCAGACCCTGCGGGTTGCGGTGGCCGTAGGAGTAGACGAGGGTGCCGAACGGGTTGCCAGGGGCGGGCTTGCCGTCTCGGGTCAGCCGGAGGATCTTGCCGTTCAGCGACTCCTTGTTCTGGGCGTTCGCCGAGTCGAAGGCGTCACCCGTGGTCGCGTAGAGGAAGCCGTCCGGGCCGAACTGGAGCCGGCCACCGTTGTGGAAGCGGTGCTTCTTGATGCCGGACACCAACACCTTGTAGTCACTCAGTGTGGTGCCGTCGTACGTCATCCGCACGATGCGGTTCTCGTTCTCGGCCGAGTGCATCAGGAAGATGTGGTGGTCGCGCCGCCAGTTGGGGGAGACGGCCACGCCCATCAGGCCGCCCTCACCGTTGGTGGTCACCACGTTGGGGACCGTGCCGACCTCGGTGCGCTTGCCCGCCCTGGTCAACTGGAAGACCTTGAACGACTCGCGCTCGGTGATCAGCGCGGAGCCGTTCGGCAGCCAACTCAGCCCCCAGGGGAGGGCCCAGCCGTCGGAGACGCTGCGGACCGCTGAGGGGACGGAGTTGCCGTGGTGCCCGCCGGACAGCGCGGCGGCCGGCCCACTCTGGCCGGGAAGTTGGCCGGATGGTGCGGTGGCGCTGTGGCTCGTGGTGCTGCGGTGGGTGGCGCTCGCCGCGGTGCCGGTCGCCGCGGTGGCGGTGAGCAGACCCGCCGTCAGCGCGGTGGTGGCGGTCAGCGCGAGCATCGTGCGCCGGCGGGTCTGCCGGGAAGTGCGGGGGGCCCTGGCCATGGAACGTTCCTCCTAGGGGGTGGGAGTTCGTGCACGGTGGCGGGGGCGGTGCGCTGCGGTGACGCGGTGCGCGAAGGACGGGAGGCGACGCCTCGGCGGTGCGGGGGCCGTCCTACGACAGGACTGCGGTGGGGGGTGGGGGCTGCGGCGGGGCGGCTGCCGTGGGTGGCCGCCTGGCGCAGCGAAGGGCAGTACGGGGAAATGTAAGGAAGGCTTCCGGAGTCGTCAACAGCTCTTGACTGTCGTCACATGGATCGCGATTCTGCAACGGGAGCCCCAACGGTCATCCGTGGGAAGTCCGGGCTCTCCAGGCGTAGTTGAGCGCAAGCGTCACCAGGGTTACCGACCCGGTCGGCACCTCGCACCGGGCCGTGCGACACCGTACGAAGGCACCATCCGATTCCTTCACACGCTGCGGTCCTCCGGTCTGGTCCGGTCCCGTCCCGTCCCGGACGGGTGCGCGCGACCGGGGTGCGGGCCCGTGCGGCGGACGCGAAACCAGCAAGCAGCGAAGGCCGAGCAAGCCGAGCAAGCCAACAAGGCCACAGAAGGCTGAGAAGGGCAGGTATGGCTCATGTCTGAATCCGTACAGCAGGCGGTCGAGCAGCAGGTGCGGTCCGTGGACCCCGAGGTTTCGGCGGGCGAAGGGGCGACCGGCTGGCAGACGCCTGACTACACGGTCGTCGAGACCGGGCTCGAAGTCACCGCGTACTCGCTGAACAACCGTTAGTCGGCGCCGTGCTGCTGCGGGTACTGGGAACCGCGGCGGGCGGCGGCATACCACAGTGGAACTGCGCGTGCCCCAGTTGTACCGGGGCGCGCGCTCACCCTGTCCGGCGCCGCCGTCACGCCTCGCTGGCCGTACGGGCCGCGGAGGGCCGTTGGTACATCGTGAACGCGACACCCGACATCGGGGACCAGATCGAGGACTGTCCGCCGCTGCTGCCCGCGCCCGGCACCCGCCGCTCCCCGGTGGCCGGAATCGTGCTGACCGACGCCGAACTCGACCACACCCTGGGCATCGCCCGGCTGCGTGAGGCAGACGGCTTCGAGGTGCTGGCCACCGACGCCGTGCGCGGCGCCCTGGTGACCCGGCTCCGGCTCGATGCGGTCCTGGCGCCCTACACCGACCTGCGCTGGCGCGCCCTGGCCACGGAACAGGTGGCGCTCGCACCGGCTGCCGCACCGGCTGCCGCGCCGGCGGGCGGAGCGCCGGCGGACGGAGCGGCGACACCGGCCGCCGCCGGGGCCGTCGACGAGGGCTGCCCGATCGCGGTCAGCGCCATCCCCGTATCGGGTAAGCGCCCGCGCTACGCCGCCGTGGACGAGGAACCCGACCCGAACGCGGCCGGGCGGACCGGCCGGGCCGGCGACGACCACTGGTCCGTCGCACTGCGGATCACCGACCGGACCTCGGGCGGCACCCTGCTGTACGCGCCGGCGGTCGCCACCTGGTCGGCGGAGCTCGCGGACGCGGCGGCCGACGCCGACTGCGTGATCGTGGACGGCACGTTCTGGGACGACGAGGAGCCGCGCCGTACCGGGATCGGCCAGCGCACCGCCACCGGCATGGGCCACCTGCCCGTCGTCGGCCCCGGCGGCACCGCCGAACGGCTGGCCGCCCTGTCCGCCCGCTGTCTGTACACCCACCTCAACAACACCAACCCGCTCGTGGACCCGGCCGCGGCCGAACACCGCCGGCTGGCCGAGTGGGGCATCGAGGTAGCCGCCGACGGGATGGTGATCGAGCTGTGAGCAGCGCCGCGCCGCAGACCGGCCGGGGACCGCAAGCCGTCGACGGGCAGGAAAGGGGATCGGGAGTGAGTACGGAGACCGGCGCCGCGGACGCCCCGGCGGCGCGCCTGGACAAAGACCCGACCGCAGACATGGCCGCAGCCCTGAGCGGAGAGCTCGCCGGGCAGCCGGCCGGAAGCGGAGCGGCGGCCAGAGCCGCCTTCGAAGCACGGCTACGGGCCGTCGCCACGGGCCGCTACCACGACCGGCACCCCTTCAACCTGCGCATGCACCAGGGCGAGCTCACCCCCGACGAGCTGCGCACCTGGGTCCTCAACCGCTTCCACTACCAGCGCCACATCCCGATCAAGGACGCCCTGGTGCTGTCCAAGCTGCCCACCCGCGAGCAGCGCCGCACCTGGCTGCGCCGTATCCAGGACCACGACGGCCGGGCCGAGAACGAGGGCGGCATCGAGAACTGGCTGCGGCTCGGCGAGGCCGTGGGGCTCGACCGCGCGTTGCTGCTCTCGGGCGAGGGCGTGTTGCCTGGCGTCCGGCTCGCGGTGGAGGGTTACGTCAACTTCTGCCGGCTCGGCTCGCCGCTGGAGGCGGTCGCCGCCTCGCTGACCGAGCTGTCGGCCCCGGACATCATGGTCACCCGCATCGACGCCTTCGAACGCCACTACCGGTGGATCGACCCGGCCGGGCTCACCTACTTCCGCCGCCGGGAGCAGGAGGGGCGGCGGGACGGCGGGGAGGCGCTGGCCCTCGTCCTGGACTGGGCCGATGACCGCAAGGAGCAGGACCGGGCGGTGGCCGCGCTCGCCTTCAAGTGCGACGTGCTGTGGTCACTGCTGGACGCGGTGGCGCACGCCGCCTCGGCCGACCCCGCCGCGGGCGACGACCTGGCGGGGCGGTGACCGTGGGCGCGCCCCGGCAGGCCACGACTGCTTCCGTGCAGCCGGCGACGGCCGGACCGGTCCACCCGACCGCGGCCGGCCCCGCACAACGGGCGACGGCCGGCCCTACGCACCCGGTGACGGCCACTCCCGTGCAGCCGACGACGGCCGAGCAGCCGGGCCCCGGCGGGGAGGGCGCCGCGCCGGCCACGCGCGCCGCCGGGCCGGTGATCGACACAGCCTGGCGACCCGCGCTCTCCGCTTCCGTCCTGCTGCGCCGCGACCGGGTGCGCCAGACGGACCTGTTGGTGCTGCCCGAGCGGGTGGTGGTGCGGGCGGGCAGCGCGGCCGAGGTACTGCGGCTGTGCGACGGGCGGCGCGATGTCGCCACGCTCGTTGCGGAGTTGGCGGGACGCCACCCCGGCGCGCCGGTCGCTGATGAGGTGCCGCGCTTCCTGACCCGGCTGCGGGACGCGGGGTGGCTACGGTGAGCGAGACGCCCGCGCGCCCCTGGGCGCTGCTCGCCGAACTCACCCATGGCTGCCCGCTGCACTGCCCTTACTGCTCCAACCCACTCGAACTCACCCGCAGGTCAAGAGAGTTGAGTACGGACGACTGGCGCAGGGTGATGCGGCAGGCCGGTGACTACGGAGTGGTGCACACCCATCTGTCCGGTGGGGAGCCGCTGCTGCGCAGCGATCTGGTGGAGATCGTCGCAGCCGCCGACGACGCCGGTGTCTACACCCAACTCGTGACCAGCGGGGTGGGGCTCACCGAGGCCCGGCTCGGCACCCTGGTGGACGCCGGGTTGCGCAGCGTGCAGCTCTCGGTCCAGCACGTCGACCCCGCGCGTTCGGACCTGATCGCCGGCTACCGCTCGTTCACGGCCAAGGAACGCGCGGCCGAGCTGGTGCGGAAGGCCGGGCTGCCGCTCGGGGTCAACGTGGTGCTGCACCGGGACAACCTGGATGCGGTGGAGGAGATCGTGGACCTCGCCGTGGACTGGGGCGCGGAGCGGATCGAACTGGCCAACACCCAGTTCTACGGGTGGGCCCTGCGCAACCGGGCGGCGCTGTTGCCCGGCCGGGAACAGGTGATGCGGGCCAGCGCCGCGATCGAGCGCCGCCGGGCCGAACTCGCCGGCACCATCGAGCTGGTGTGGGTGGTCCCGGACTACTTCGACGGCGTCGCCAAGCCCTGCATGGGCGGCTGGGGCGCGGTCTCGCTGACGGTCGCGCCGGACGGCACGGCACTGCCCTGCCCGGCGGCCTCCGTACTGCCCGGGCTCGACCCACCCAACGTCCGGGACCGGTCATTGGCCTGGATCTGGGAGTCGTCGCCGGCGTTCCGCAGGTACCGCGGCACGGAGTGGATGTCCGAACCCTGCCGGAGCTGCACGCACCGTGAAGCCGACTTCGGCGGCTGCCGCTGCCAGGCGTACGCGCTCACCGGCGACGCCGCACGGACGGACCCGGCCTGCGCGCTCTCGCCCGATCACGCCCTGGTGCGCGCGGCTGCCGACGCGGCGAGTGAACCCACCACGGCGAGCGAGCCCCTTACCGCGAGCGATCCCCTCGCGGCGGCCGGCCCGGCAGCCCGCCCGCTGCTCCCGCTGACCGTGTCCGCACCGACGCCCACCGGCTCCGCCCCGGCCGAGCGGGACCAGGCCCCGTACGTCTACCGCACCCCGGCCAGCACCGGTCGCGGGCGCCCGGCCGCGCTGGCCGACCCGCAAGGTCCGGCGACAGGTCCGGCGACCCCACACGGCCCGACCGCCCCACAAGGTGTGTCCACCCCACAGGACCCGGTCGCTCGCCACCCCACCCAACTCGGCACGCCTCACGAGCCGGCGGCCGGGCCACCCACCGCCGCGAACCCCTGACGGTCCCAGGGTGGGACCGGGTGGGCCCGGGCGGCGTCGCGCGGGCCGTCGCCCGGGCCCTCAGGCGGGCAGCGACGGGTCGACCACGAAGCTGATCTCGATGACCTGGCCGGGGAAGGTGAGCGCGGCGACGCCGACGACCGTACTGACCGGTCGGTGCGCACCGAAGTAGCCCCGGTTCCCGTCCGCCGTCGCCTGTGCGTGCCGGGGCAGGTCCACCACGTACAGCGTCTGCGAGACGATCTGGTTGCGGGTGACGCCGTAGTGGGCGAGGACCCGGTCGAAGTTGGCGTACGTCAGGCGCAGTTGGGCGGTGAAGTCGTCGGGGCTGCGGAACTCGCCCACCTCGTCCAGGGCGAGTTGCCCCGAGACGTGGATCAGCCCGCCGGACCTGATGGCCTGTGCGTAGCCGAAGTCGGCCTCGGCCGGTACCTGGTGCTGGAAGACGTCCGATGCGGACACGGTCATGTGGTGCTCCTTCGGTGACGATCTGCGGTGCGGTGCGGTGCGGTGCGGCGCTGCGGTACGGGCCCGGCCGAGGTGGCGGCCGGCCCGCGGGGGACCCGGCGGCGCCCGCAGGCACGATGGGCCAAGCCCCTGGTTCCGCCGTCGAGAGCGCGCCTCGTGCTCTCTTGCGGTTACTCAGGAACCGTAGGAGAGTCATCGCCGTACGGGAAGAACGCACTTATCGGTGACGGGGGAACCTCGTGGTGACCAAGGAGCTCAAGGGCCAGCCGGACAACGCTGACCTCAGGCGGGTGGACTCGATGGCGCGGGAGATCTTCTCGGACATCGCCAACAAGTGGGCGTTCCTGATCATCGAGGCGCTGGGCGATGACACCCGGCGCTTCAGCGAGTTGCGCAACGAGGTCGAGGGCATCAGCCACAAGATGCTCACCCAGAACCTGCGCATGCTGGAGCGCAACGGCCTCGCGACCCGCACCGTCCACCCCACCGTCCCGCCGCGCGTCGAGTACACCCTCACCGAACCCGGCCGGGCGCTGCGCGCCACGGTCGACGGCATCTGCGGCTGGACCCGCGAGTTCCTCGACCACATCGAAACCGCTCGGGAGCGTTTCGACGGGTGACCGCCGGGCGGCCCCCGCGGCCCGCCACGGAAACGGTCGCGGGCCACGGAAAACGGCTGTTGCCGACCGCACCCGCGACGTAATATCTGCTTCCGTAAGACGCCTATTACGGGTCGCGGTGGTGGCCCGTCACTCGGGAGGGTCGATGGTTGCCGACACCGTGCGTACGTGGGCGGAGGGCTGGGCCGTCTCGCGCCGGTGTCCGGCGCCGGTCGAGAAGCCCTGGGGGCTGTACATCGAGGTGGTCGGCAGCGCCCGGGAGGTGGGCCGGCATCTGCTGCCCGAGGTGGATGTGTCGCTGGTCCGCGCCGCGGCGCTGTCCGTGACCGAGCCGCGGACCTGGTTGAAGATGCCCGCCGAGCCCGAGCGCATCGAACCGTGGCTGCCGGCGGGTTGGGCGATGGTCTGGGAGAGCACCGGGCATCTGATGGTCACGGACCTGGCGCCCTCGGAGCAGCCGCCGCCCGCGGGATACACCGCCGAGGTGGAGACCCGCGGCGACGTCATCGTCATGCGGGCGCGGGACGCGGCGGGTGAGCGGGCCGCCCAGGGGCAGATCGCGCTGGTCGGGGAGGCCGCAATCGTCGACCAGGTCGTCACCGAAGAGGCCCATCGACGGCGCGGCCTCGGCCACTTCGTGATGCGCACGCTCGCGAACCAGGCCCTGGAGCGCGGCGCCCACCTCGGCGTCCTCGGCGCCACCGACGACGGGCGCGCGCTCTACGAGACGTTGGGCTGGAAGAAGCACGCCACGCTGGCGGAGTGCGCGTACCGCGCCCAGGGTTAACGCACGTACGGCACGCAGGGGCATCGGCGCGCGTCCGACGCCCGTGGTCGGCGTGTGTGCGGCATACAGGGTTGGCGCGCGTACGGCGTGCCGGGTTGGTGCACCCACCGGGTACGGGGGTGGGTGCACCCGTCGCGTACGGGGACGGGTGCGCGGGGGCACCGGCTGCCCCGCTGTTCGCCTGGCCGACCGTCTCGGCGGGCAGTGCTCGCGCCCGAGTCGGGGCCTTGGGTGCAGCCTTCGGCTGGGTGTGGCCGCCTTGGCGGCAGGTGGCCGGGCGCGCGTTCCTGGGAAGGTGTGCGCAGGTCGGGCGGTTCACCGCGAGTGGTGCGGGGGTCGGTGCGCCCTGAGGAGGGGGAGCCGGGTGGGATGGTCGGCGCCCCGCCGTCCGGTCGCCATCCGTGCAGGTCACCCGGTGGCCAACGGGCCATTGCCCAAACGGCGTTGGCTGTTGGCAGGCCATGGCTTGCACTGGTTCAACGTTAAACCAGACTGGTCCATGCTGGGTGATGAGCCGACGTGCCACCAGAAGTCGGCGTCACGCCCACTCCCACGCCAGGAGATGAACCAGCATGAGCCAGACCCTCCCGCTGCGCCTGCACCACCACGCGTGGATCACCGAGGACCAGGAAGCCAACCGCCGCTTCTACGAGGAGGTGATCGGCCTGCCGCTGGTCGCCACCTGGAGCGAGCGCGATGTGCTCTTCGGCGCCGAACGCTCGTACTGCCACACCTTCTACGGGCTCGCCGACGGCGGCGCGCTCGCCTTCTTCCAGTTCGCCGACCCCAAGGACACCGCGGAGTACAAGACCCAGATCAACTTCACCCCCTTCCGGCACATCGCCTTCAAGGTCGAGCAGGACGTGCAGGACGCCATCGGCAAGCGCATCTCCGGGGCCGGCATCGCGGAGCCCGAGACCTTCGTCATGGATCACGGCTACTGCGTCTCGCTGTACGTCACCGACCCCAACGGGCTGATGCTGGAGTTCGCCGTCGACCACGCCGACGCGGACGCCATCAACGCAGCGCGCCGCGAGACCGCTCACGCCGACCTCGCCCGCTGGCTCGGCGGTGACCACACGAGCAACAACGACTGGCGCTGACCCCACCCGGGCGCCCGCGGCAACGGTGCGAGGCCGGCCGTGGACCCACCCCCTGGGCCACGGCCGACCCGCTGCCTAACGGCCCAACATCGCGTCGCATGACGCGAGTTGACGTGCCGTCGGCCGGATCATCGTACTGCTGGTCCGGCTGTGGGCCGGGCCGTCGGTCAGCCGGCGAGGAAGGCGCGGACCCGCGCGTTGACCTCGTCGGGCCGCTCGATGAACGGGAAGTGGCCCGCTCCCTTGAGCATCAGCCCGTCCGAACCGGCCGGCAGCGCGGCGACGATCTCTGCCAGGGTCTCCTCGGTGACGCTGGGGTCCTCGGTGCCGTGCAGGTACAGCGTGGGCCTGGTGGGCAGTTCGGAGAGGAGCGCGCCGCCCTCCCAGCGGTCGGTGCCGAAGGTGTCCACCGGGAAGTTCTGCCGGTAGAGCTCAAGTGCCAGCCGCAGCCTGGCCGGTTCGCGCACGGTGTCCTTGCCCGCCTCGATGTCCGGGGTGAGGTCGACGCCTGGCACGTTGCCGCTCCAGTAGTCCCAGAGCCATTCCAGGTAGGCGAAGTCGTCCTGCGGCACGATCTGTTCGGCCACCGACATCTGGAAGAAGAAGAAATGGCCCAGCTTGTGGATCATCGCCGGGTCCAGCGGTCGGAGGAAGCGCAGCGGCGGAATGGTCGCCACCACCGCCTTCGACCAGCGCTCCGGTGCCTGGTTGAGGGCGCCCCAGGTGGCGTAGGCGCCCCAGTCGCTGCCGATGATCACCGCGTTCGCGTCGCCGCCGAGCGCCTCGTGCAGTGCATTGGCGTCGGCGGCGAGGTCGGCCACCTTCATGCTGCCGTCCGCGGGGAGCCCGGTGGGCGCGAAGGCGCGCAGCGACGGGGCCACGGCCCGGTATCCCGCCTCGGCGAGGACCGGTATCAGATGGCGGTACACGCGCGGCGTCTCGACCATGCCGTGTAACAGGAGTGCCAACGGGCCGTCGCCCTGCTCGACGTACGAGAAGTCGATCCCGTTGGCGGTGATGCGGTGGTGGCGCATGGCACCAGCCTTTCGTTGAAAAAGGAGTGGAACGAACGTTCCAGCGTGAGCATACACACTCTCTGGAATGAACGTTCCACCGATAGGCTGGGCGCATGGTTGCAACACTGGGCACACGGGCGCGCATCCTGGACGTGGCCTCGCGGCTGATGATGCGGCAGGGGTACGAGGGCACCGCGATCAAACAGATCGCCACCGAGGCGCAGGTCGCGCTCAGCTCCGTCTACCACTTCTTCCCCGGCGGCAAGCAGGGGCTGGCCACCGAGGCCGTGCGGCACGCGGACGAGCACTTCGCGCAGATGCTCCAGGACGCGCTGGCCAGCAAGGACGACCCGGCCGAAGCGGTGGTCGCGCTGGCCCGGGTGGTGGCCGAGTACCTGCGTGACTCCGACTGGCAGGACGGCTGCCCCATCACGGCCACCGCGCTGGAGACGGTGGGTCGGATTCCGGATATCCAGCAGGCCGTTGAGGTGGCGTTCGAACGGTGGCGCGGATTGGTCGCGGACAAGCTGCGCCGGTCCGGCTTCGCCGAGTCCGACGCCCAGGAGTTGGCGCACACGGTGATCAACACCCTGGAGGGCGCCGAACTCTCCGCCCAGGTCTCCCGTACGCCCGAGCCGATGGAGATCGCCGGCCGGCACCTGGCCCGATTGATCAACTCGTACCGCTAGCGGGGCGGGGCGGGCTGAGCCGGGTCGGGCTGGTTCGGGTGTCCGGCCGGAGTGGGTTGCCGTGGGGTGACGCGGGGTCGGCCTGAGCGGGCTGGCGCGGGCGGGCAGGGTTGGGCGGGCCGGTGTGGCTGGTGGCTGGTGTCCGGAAGTGGAGGCCGGCTGGTTGTCCCGACCTGACGGCCTCCTGCGACGCACCCCAACACGGCCGTGGTGGGCGCGAGTTGGGGTGCTGCCAGGTCGAGCGGTCCGTGGTCAGGGTGCGGCGGGGGTGCCCGTCAGTTGCTCGGGGGGACAGGGCGGCAGATCGGCCGCGTCCAGCAGGCTGTGGATGGAACCGAGCGTGGGTTGGGTCGCCGGGTCGAGTTCGTCGACCATGACGCTGCACCCCACCCAGGTGGCCCCGCACTCCTCGACGATGTCCTTGACCGTGACGGCCTGGCTGCCGGTCTCGATCCAGTCGTCGACCATCAGCACCCGGTCGGTCGGGCCGAGGGCGGAACGCTGGAGGTGCAGCCGGTGGCGGAGGTTGCGGTAGTCGGGCCCGGTCTCGCGGACGAGCTTCTCGCCGGGGAAGAGGCCGCCGTCCTTGCGGACGGGGACGAAGCCGACCCCGAGCGTTACGGCGACCGCGCCACCGAGCAGGAAGCCGCGGGACTCCACCCCACACACGGCCGTGACCTGCGCGTCCCGGAACGGTTCGGCGAGGCCGGCCACGATGCCGGCCAGTGCCTGCGCGTCCCGGAACACCCCCCAGACATCGACGTGCCCATCGATCCAACGAACGTACTCAAGGGTGAGATCACGCGCGGCGGTGGTCATACCGGGAGTGTTCTGTGGCCGCGGGCGCGGAGCAAGTCAATTTCCGTGAGTGTCCCGCCGTGCCTCCGCCATGTCCCCCGATACGCCCTGCCACGTCGCCGGCGTGTTCCCGACCGGCCCCCGACGGGCCGGAGCAAGGGTGCTGCGGGGGGGGGGGGGGGGGGGGGGGGGGGCCCCCCCCCGGCGGGGGGGCCCCGCCCCCCCCCCCCCCCCCCCCCCCCCCCCCCCGCGGCGCGGCGCTACGCCTCGCCGCCGCCGGATGCGCCCTCGCCGTCGCGCTCGTAGACGATGCGCCCGTCAAAGACGGTGAGGTCGATCGGCAGATCGGGGATGTCGTGCGGGTCGGCGGCGCGCAGATCGCCCCCGATGACGCACAGATCGGCGACCTTGCCCGGCTCGATGGTGCCCTTCCACTCCTCGGCGAAGTCCTGCCTGGCCGCGTTGACGGTGTACGCGCGCAGCGCGGTCTCCAGGGAAACGCGCTGGTCAGGGCCGCTGACGCGGCCGGTGGCCTTGGACTCGCGCAGCAGCATGGCGGCGATGCCCCGACGCCAGTTGGGCTGGGTGATCGGGGCGTCGGAGCCGACGCACACGGCGATGCCGGCCTCGGCGGCCGACCGCACCGGCCACTGGTAGTCCGACCTGGCGCTGCCCACGATGTCGTCCATCAGATCGGCGATGGTCCACTTGATGGCGGGGTTCATGTTGATGCCGTAGCCGTGCTCGGCCAGCTTCGCCAGGCTCTGCGGCGAGGCGAAGTCGCCGTGGATGACGTAGTGCCTGGCGTCCGGGCGCGGATGTGTCGCGGTCGCCGCAGCGAACGCCTCGACCACCGCGTCGATCGCCCGGTCACCGGTCACGTGCACGCCGAGTTGGTACCCGGCCGCGTGTGCGACCCGGATCATCTCGGCCAACTCGGCCTCCTTCAGCCCGGCGTCGGCGCCGTGCACACACAGCGCCCCGTGGCCGCCGCCGGTGTACGGCTCGTGCATCCACGCCGTCTCGTTCGGCGGCACGCCGTCCGCGAACACCTTGATCCCGATGATGGCCAGCCTCCGGGCGTCCACCTCATCGGGCACGGCGAGCCCGCGCAGCCCCGAGGTCACCTCGGCCGCCGAGCCGCCCATCGGGGCCGGCAGCAGCAACACCCGTACCCGCGCCTCCAGTTCACCCGCGGTCGCCAACTCCACGTAGGCGTGCAGGGTGCCGGTGTCCAGGCCGCCGCCGAGGATCTCCGCGCCGCCCGGGCCGAGCCCCGGCTCGGTGTAGCTGGTGATGCCCTCGGCGTGCAGCGCCGCCACCGCCGACCGGATCGCCGCCTTGCGTTCGGCGACCGTCGCCGGCGGCACCAGCCCCTGCACGAGCGCCTGGGCGGTCTCCTTGAGGATGCCGGTGGGCTCGCCCGCGGCGTCGGTCTCGATCACCCCGCCCGAGGGTGACTCGGTGCCGCGGGCGATCCCGGCCAGCGCCAGGGCCTTGGAATTGACCCAGACCATGTGGCCGGAGAAGTCGGTCAGGCAGACCGGGTGGTCGGGCGCCGCGGCGTCCAGGTCGGCGCGGCGCGGCCGGCGCTCCGGGTCGGCCAGGCACTCCGCCAGATAGCCGTTGTCCCAGCCGAGGCCGGTGATCCAGGCCCCGGTGGGCGTCTCGGCCGCGGCCTTGCGCACCGCGTCGGCGATGTCGCTGATCGAGCGTACGGCCGGGTGGCTGATGTCCAGCGCGAACGGCGGGCTGGTGAGGGCCCAGGCCGCGGCGTGCAGGTGGGAGTCGTTGATCCCCGGCAGCACGGTCCGCCCGGCCAACTCGACCACCCGGGTCGTCGGCCCGGCGTACGCCGCGATCTCCGCGTCGCTCCCCACGGCGAGGATGCGGCGGTCGCGCACGGCGCCCGCCTGGGCGACGGTGAACGCGGCGTCGATCGTCAGCACGTCGCCGCCGGTCAGGATGAGGTCCGCTGTCTCCGGCATCGATGGCCCTTCTGGCTGTGAACGGTGGGGGAGTGGAGGCGCGCCCGACGGGAACGGGGCACGGGTGGCGGGTGGTTCGGCAGGTCGGCCGGGTCCGCGGGGTGGCCGAACGGCGCGGCGTACGGCAGGAGCGGCCTGCCGGCCGGGGCGCAGGTCAGCGAGGTGGCGTACGGGCGGCGGAGGCCGCGTAACAGTGGGGGTCGGGGTCGGCAGCCGCAGTGGATCACAGGTCGAGCACCCGGCGCAGCCAGGACAGTCGACTCGCCAGCGCGGCCCGGGTCACCTCGTGGTCCGGTGCGAAGACGTCGAAGCCGTGGAAGGCGCCCTGCCAGATGTGCAGTTCGGCCTGGCCGCCGGCGGCCCAGATGCGGGAGGCGTACGCCACGTCCTCGTCCCGGAACAGTTCGGCGCTGCCGGCCTCGATGAAGGCGGGTGGCAGGCCCGCGAGGTCGCGGGCGCGGGCGGGCGCCGCGTACGGCGAGAGTTCCGCATCCCGGTCGCCGGCCCGCTCGCCGAGCAGCGCCTGCCAGGCGACGACGTTGATCGCCCGCTGCCAGGTGCCGCTGCCGTCGAACTGGTGGCTGGAGACGGTGGTGTTGGTGTCGTCCAGCATCGGGCACAGCAGCAACTGGCCAGCCGGGAGCGGGCCGTTGCGGTCGCGGGCCAGCAGGGCGAGGCCGGCCGCCAGTCCGCCGCCGGCGCTGCCGCCCATGACGACGACGCGGCCCGGGTCCACGCCGAGTTCGGCGGCGTGCTCGGCGAACCAGCAGAGCCCCGCGTAACAGTCCTCGACCGGTGCCGGATCGGGGTGCTCGGGGGCGAGCCGGTACTCGACGCTGACCGCGACCACGCCGAGCGCTTCGACCAGGTCGGCCAGGCGCGGCAGGTCCTGGTGCCGGTTGCCGCTGATCATGCCGCCGCCGTGCATGTTGTACAGGCCGGGGACCGGGGCGCTCGCCCCGCGCGGGCGCAGCACGGTGAGGGCGATGTCGGGCGCGCCGGCCGGGCCGGGGACGGTGTGTTCGACGGCCTCGATGGCCCGCTCACCGATGACCTCGGCGGCCGACGGGGTGGGGAAGAACGCGGTGGCGGCGCGCATCGCCGGGATGCCCGCCAGCGAGGGGGCCGGGCCGTCGTCGCGCGGCAGGGCGTCCAGCACTGCGCGCAGGGCCGGGTCGAAGGGTACGGGGACGACGCGCATGGTTCTCCCTCGGAGGTGGGCGGGGCGGCGGACGGGCGGCCGGCGGTCACTGGGGCGTGGCGAAGGCGAGTGCGCGTGCGGGGTTGTCGACCATGATCGTGTGCAGCGCCTCCTCGCTCACCCCCAGGTGGCGCAGGGCGGGCAGGAAGTGCCGCGGTATGTAGTCGTAACCCTGGCCGCCGTACCGCTTGAGCTGGATCTTCTGGCAGACGTCGTGGCCGAGTACGAGGTGGTCGACGTAGCCGCGCTCGATCAGCTCGGCGATCCCACGGGCCACCTTGTGGTCGCTGGTGAGGACGAGGTGGCCCCAGGGGCTGCCGGGCGAGGCGAGGAAGTCGAGTTCCACGAAGACGCCGCGGGCCAGTAGACGGTCGCCGAGCGCGGGGTTCATGAGGACGTCCATGGCGTGGCCGAAGACGATGTTCTCCGGGGCCACCCCCTCGTCGGTGAGGACGTCGAGCACGGTGAACTTGTCCTCGCCGACCCCGCCGACGTGGAAGGTGATCGGCGCCCCGGTCACCCGGCTGGCCCGTCCGCTGGCCCGTACGCTCTTGAGCTCGTCGTCGGTCAACGGGGCGCTGTCCGCGCCGACTTCGCCGATGATGCCCGAGCGGACGCCGCTGTCGCCGACGCCGATGACGACGTCGCGCACGATGCCGTCGGCCAACTCGTCCACGGTCCGCTCGGCCATGTCGACGGGGTGGAAGGTCGGGGTGTACCAGCCGGCGCCCATGACGATGTGGAGCCCGCTGGCCCGGGCGAGCCGGCGCAGCGCCTCCGGGTTCCGGCCCAGGCCGTTCGGCGAGACCTCGACCATGGTGCCGCCGCCGGCCGCGCTGAAGGCCCGTACCTCCGTCAGCATCTCGTCGAAGTCGCCGAGCACGTCGTTGTCGGCGTTCGGGCGGCCGTGTCGGGTGCGGGCCAGGGTGGCGAGGGTGAGGGGTTCGGCGGCCTCGGGGGAGTCCTCGCCCGGGCGGTGGAAGCGCTCGGGCCGGCGCAGGTCCACGAAGATGTGCTCGTGCATGAGCGTGTGGCCGAGCGTGGCCGGGTCCACCGGCCCGTCGACGGTGAGGGCAAGTCCCGTCAGGTCCGGGATCTCGAAGGGGTAGCGGCTCATGCGTCGGCCCTCCGGTGCGCGATGGTGAGCAGGCGGGCGGGGTTGTGCACGGTGACCGTCTCGATGAGCGTCTCATCGGCGCCGACCATCCGCAGGTACGGCAGGAACTGCTGGAGCAGGAAGCCGTATCCGCCGCCGCCGTAGGCCAACAACTGGGCCTTGGTGTGGGTGCCGTGCGAGAGCAGGATGCGGTCCGCGGGGGGGGGGGGGGGGGCGGGGGGGCCCCCCCCGCCCGCCCCCACGTCCTGGTCGTCGCTCACACTGTGCACCGATGGCAACCTGCCGAGCCGGTCGAACTGGAGGAACACGCCGCGCGCAAGCAGCGGTTCGAGGTCGTCGGGGCGCGGGGCGAGCGCGTCACAGCCTCCGACGGCCACCCGTCGCAGGTCGGCGCCGGATGCGGCGAGCAGGTCGAGTACGCGGGTCTGGGTTGCGGCGTCCGCGGAGCGGGTGAGGGCGAGCGGGGCGCCGGTGGTGGCCGCCCCCCCGGCCGCGGCCACCAGCAGCGTGCGGGCGGCGGGCTGCTCCGGGTCGAGCGCGGCCAACTGGCCGATGAGACCGGCCCGTACCCCTGCCACACCTTCGGTGAGGTCCCGGACGAACTCCTCGGTCAGCTCGCCCACGCCGGGGCTGGCGGGGCTGGTAGGGCTGATGGGGCCAGTGGGTCGGCCGGGGTGGTGGCGGCCGGTGCCCATCACGAGGTGCACCCCACTCGCCTCGGCGATCCGGCGCAGCGCCGCCGGCTGTCGGCCAAGTCCCGCCGGGGTGGCGTCCACCAGGGTGCCGCCGCCGGCCGCCCGGAACGCGGTGGCCTCGCTGGCGGCCACCTGCTCGTCGTCGAGCAGCCAGTTGTCCCGGTTGACGGCGCCCAGGGTGAGGTCGCCGAGGAGATCCATCGTCAGGGGTGCGTGGTAGAGCCGGCACGGCGCGGCGGCTGCAGGGCGGGGGTGCCCCGCAGCCGCCCAGGACTCCGCGGTGTCGGCGGGCGGGGCGAAGTCGCTCAACAGGTGTTCATGGGGGAGGACCACGCCGAGCGCGTCCGGCGGGACCTCGCCGGTGACGGTGGTGACGCTCCCCCCGGACGACGGCCCGGGCCGCGGCGCACCGGCCGCACCGGCAGTCGAGTCGGTGGTGGACATGCGGCTCAATCTAACAGGTGAGATGCCACATCGTATACGATCGCGAACCCGAGAATGACGGGGACTTTCGCTGTCGCATCGCCTTGCCGCGCCGGACCACCCCCGCGTTGCCGCCCCACCCGGCGACCCGACGGACCCGGCGCGAGGCTCCGCCGGGCAGTGACCCCGCTGAGCAGTAACCCCACCGGCCGACCCACCCCACCGGACGGCAGTCCGCTACGGCACCGACTTGGCCTGTCGCAGCGCGTCCGCGGTGGCGATCTTGTGGGCGCAGGCGACCTGCTCGATCGCGCTGGCCTCGGCGCCGGTCTCGATCAGTTCGAGCAGTCGTTCGTGCTCGGCGACCGAGCGCCTGGCGCGTCCGGGCACGTAGCTGAAGGTCGAGCGGCGCATGTGGTCCAGGCGCGCCCACTCGGCCTCCAGGAGGGCGACCAGGTGGGCGTCCGGGCAGTGCTCGTACAGCGAGAAGTGGAACTCCCGGTTGAGGGCGGTGAAGGACGTGGGGTCGAAGTCTTCGAGCGCCTGGATCATCCGGGTGTTGACCGTGCGGGACCGCTCGATGTGCCGGCCCGTCATATGGGGCGCCGAGATCGCCGTCGCGTACCCCTCAAGGCGGGCCAGCACCTGGAGCGAGTGCTCCACCTGGGCGGCGTCGAAGACCGCGACCCGGGCGCCGATGTTGCGCACCACCTCCACCAGCCCGTCGGACTGGAGTCGGCGCAGGGCCTCGCGCAGCGGGATGGTGCTGACCCCGGTCTCCCGGGCGAGTTGGCTCAGGACCAGCCGGTAGCCGGGCCCGTAGGTCCCGTCCAGGATGCGCGAGCGCAGCAGGTCGTAGCTGAGCTCGGCCTTCGACCCCTTGGCGGGGGCCGCTGCCTTCCGCGTCTTCTCCGTCTTTTCCGTGGCACTCATCGGTGTTCCTCCACCCCGGGCCGGTGGGCCTTGCGGCGACCCCGGCGCTGACCTCGTGCGCTCACCCTGCGAGCACATCCAGGACTGTACGGCGGAACGCGTCCTGCGCGAGAACCTCGTGGTGGGCGCCGGGGACCCGGGTCAGCTCCGCGCCCGCCACCAGGGCGACCACCCGCTCTATGCCGTGCGTCATCATGTCGTCCTCGCCGACGACGAAGGCCGGCGGCGCCTGGCCGTCCCAGACCTGCGGTACGAACGGCGTGCTGCGCAGCCCCTCCACGCACAGCGCGAGGCCGGCCGCCCGGGGCCCGTGCGCGCGCACCATTCCGGCGATCATGCCGGTGAACGGGTCGGCGGGCTCGGTGCCTTCGGTAACCGCGCGGTGCAGCGCCGCGACGTCCACCGCCTCGAAGGGCTCGGCGGGGCTGAGCCCACCGAGCAGCGCCCGGCGCACCCGGCCGGGCGCAGCCGCCGGCACGTCCCAGCCGAGCCGCGCGCCCAGCGAGTACCCGACCAGGTCGAACGTGTCGATGCCCGCCTCGTCCAGCACCGCGACCAGATCGCTGACCAGGGCCGGCGCGGTGACCTCGGCGGCCGTCGCCGGGGCCGGGCTCTCGCCGTGGCCGCGCAGGTCGGGGACGAGCACCGTCCGGCCGGCCGCGGTCAGCGCCCGGACGATGCCGGTCTCCACCCAGTCCCGGTTCCCGTCGGAACCGAAGCCGTGCACCAGCAGGACGGGCGGCGCGCCCGCGGCCTGGTCGGGAGTGAACGCATGGACGGTCAGACCAGTTCGACTCTGCATGGGTCGCACATCCTCACCTTGAGTTCCCGGGCGTCCGCGGACCCTTTGAGGCCGCCGCCCGCTGTCGCGAAGCCGGTCGGGGCTTCATCTTCCCCGACTGGATGTGCATGATATCGTATACGATTACTGGACCGCCGGCGTTGTCCGGCCCGGTATTCCAGGAAGGCCGTCGCCGTCCGCGCACGGAACCTCGCCACGCCGGCGCGGTCAGGCCCCGTCCCTCCTCGACAAGCGCCTGACGCCGCCCACGCCCAGGAGAACTCCCATGCCGCATCCGCTGGGAACCCAGCCGTCGAAGATCATCGCCGTCCACCTCAACTACCCCTGCCGGGCCAAGGAACGTGGCCGCATCCCCAAGCAGCCGTCCTACTTCCTCAAGCCGCCCTCCTCGCTGGCCGGCACCGGCGACGCCCTGGTGCGCCCCGCCGACTGCGAACTGATGTCCTTCGAGGGCGAGATCGCCCTGGTCATCGGCCGCCGTGCGCACCGGGTCAGCCCCGAACAGGGTTGGAGCCACGTCGCCTGGGTGACGGCGGCCAACGACGCCGGCGCGTACGACCTGCGCTACGCCGACCGCGGCTCCAACCTGCGGTCCAAGGGGGCCGACGGGTTCACCCCGATCGGGCCCCGGCTGCTGCCGGCCGCCGACCTCGACCCGGCCGCGCTGCGCCTGCGCACCTGGGTGGGCGGCGAACTGGTCCAGGACGCCGACACCGCCGGCCTGCTCTTCCCGTTCGGCGACCTCATCGCCGACCTGTCGCGCCTGGTCACCCTGGAGCCCGGTGACATCATCCTGACCGGCACGCCCGCCGGCGCATCCGTCACCTCGCCGGGCGACACCGTCGAGGTCGAGGTCAGCACCCTGGACGGGCGGACCAGCAGCGGCCGGCTGAGCAACCCGGTGGTCGAGTCCGACCACCCGCTGGAGACCTGGGGCGCCATGCCGCGGGTGGACGCCGCACTGCGCGCCGACGCCTGGGGCCCGGCCCACCCGCAGCAGCCCACCCTGGCCCCCGAGATAGCCGACGCGCTGCGCGGCCTGGCCACCGCCACCCTCAGCTCCCAGTTGCGCAAGCGCGGCTTCCAGCACATGACCATCGACGGGGTGCGGCCCACCGACCCCGGCGCCAAGCTCGTCGGCACCGCACACACCCTGCGCTACCTGCCGCTGCGCGAGGACCTGTTCGCCCGGTACGGCAACGGCATGAACGCCCAGAAGCGCGCCGTCGAAGAGCTGCGCCCGGGCCAGGTGCTGGTGATGGACGCCCGCCGCGACCCGACCTCAGGCACCATCGGCGACATCCTGGCGCTGCGCGCACAGCGCCGCGGCGCGGCCGGCATCGTCACCGACGGCGGCCTGCGGGACAGCGCCGCGGTGGCCGACCTGAACCTGCCGACGTACTACGCGGCTGAACACCCCGCCGTCCTCGGCCGCCGCCACGTCCCCTGGGACACCGGGGTGCCGATCGCCTGCGGCGGGGCGCTCGTCCAACCCGGCGACATCCTCGTCGGCGACGCCGACGGCGTCGTCATCGTCCCGCCGGACCAGGCCGAACAGCTCATCGCCGACAGCACCGAACAGGAACTCCAGGAGCGGTTCATCGCCGAACAGGTGTCGGCCGGCGAACCCATCGAGGGCCTGTACCCGCTCGGCCCCACCTGGAAGACGGCCTACGAACAGTGGCGCACCACCCGGTCCTGACGGTGCCCCCGCGCACCACCTGAACCCGTCTGCGTACGGGGGCCGAGCCCAACCCAACCCGTACGAGGTTCCCCACCCACCCTCGTACGAGGTTCCCGTCCCACCCTGCGCACGGGACTCCCACCCGCGTACGGGGTCCCGGCCCCACCCACCCCGACTTCACCCGCCCGCGCACGCGGTCCGCCCCCGCCCACACACCCGGGCGTGACCCCGTCCGCACCCCATCACCCACGGAGCAACCCATGAAGTTCCGCAGCGACCCCGCCACCATCCGCGGGTCCATCGCCCCCGTCGTCACCCCCTTCGCCGCGGACGGCGCGGTCGACCACGACAGCCTGCGCGGCCTGATCCGCTGGCAGCTCGAATCCGGCTCGCACGGCATCTCGCTGGGTGGCTCGACCGGTGAGCCCTCCGCGCAGACCGTCGCCGAGCGCATCGCGGCGATGCGCACCGCGGCCGACGAGATCGGCGACCGGGTGCCGTTCCTGCCCGGCACCGGCTCGCACAAGCTGGACGAGACGCTGGAGATCACCGCAGCCGCCCAGGAGCTGGGCGCCGACGCCGCCCTGGTCATCACCCCGTACTACGCGCGCCCCACCCAGGAAGCGCTCTACCAGTGGTACGCCACGGTCGCCCGCGAGTTCCCCGACCTGCCGCTGGTCGCCTACAACGTGCCCTCGCGCACCGCCGTGGACATCGCGCCGCAGACGGTGCAGCGGCTGTTCACCGACTTCGACAACTTCGTCGGCGTCAAGGAGACCACCAAGGACTTCGAGCACTTCTCCCGCGTCCTGCACGCCTGCGGCCGGGACCTGCTGGTCTGGTCCGGGATCGAGCTGCTGTGCCTGCCGCTGCTGGCGCTCGGCGGCGCCGGCTTCGTCTCCGCGGTGGCCAACCTGGCGCCGACCGCCGTGGCCCGGATGTACGAACTGTGGGAGGCGGGCGACTTCGAGGCCGCCCGCGACCTGCACTACCGGCTGCACCCGCTGGTCGACCTGCTGTTCGTGGAGACCAACCCGGCGCCCGCCAAGTGGGTCCTTGAGCAGCAGGGCCGGATCACCTCCGGGCACGTGCGCCCGCCGCTGACCGGGCCCACCGACGAGGGCCTGACCCGCATCCGCGCCCTGCTCGCCGAGGGCGGCGACCTCACCCAGCAGATCTGACCCGTAGATCTGTCCCAGCAGCTCCGACTCCTCCGACACGGGAAGAGACACACCATGTCCACGCACCGAACCCCGGGTCGCCCCGCCGACCTGCCCGAGCAGATCCGCCACTGGATCGGCGGCGAACTCCTCGACAGCGCCGACGGCCGCACCTTCCCCGTCAGCGACCCCGTCTCCAACGCCCCCTACGCCACCGCGGCGGCCGGCAACACCGACGACGTGGACCGTGCCGTCACCGCCGCCGCCGCGGCCTTCCCCGCCTGGTCCAAGCTGGGCAACCGGGAGCGCGCCCGCACCCTGAACCGGATCGCCGACGCGGTGGAGGCCCGCGAAGAGCGGTTGGCCGCCTTCGAGACCTTCGACTCCGGGCTGCCCATCACCCAGGCCCGCGGCCAGGCCAGGCGGGCGGCCGAGAACTTCCGCTACTTCGCCGACGTGATCGTCGCCCTCGGCGAAGAGGCGTTCCGGGTCGGAGACCAGCAGATCAACTACGTGGTCCGCAGTCCCATCGGCGTCGCCGGCCTGATCACACCCTGGAACACGCCGTTCATGCTGGAGAGCTGGAAGCTGGCCCCGGCGCTGGCCGCCGGCTGCACCCTGGTGCTCAAGCCCGCCGAGTGGACGCCGCTGTCGGCCAGCCTGTGGCCGGAGATCCTGGACGAGGCCGGCGTGCCGTCCGGGGTGGTCAACATCGTGCACGGCATCGGCGAGGAGGCGGGCCAGGCCCTGGTCGACCACCCGAAGGTGCCGCTGCTCTCCTTCACCGGCTCCACCGACACCGGCCGGCACATCGTCCGCAGCTCGGCCACCCACCTGAAGACCACGTCGATGGAGCTGGGCGGCAAGTCCCCGGTCGTGCTCTTCGCCGACGCCGCCCTGGACACCGCGCTCGACTCGGTCGTCTTCGGGGTCTTCTCGCTCAACGGCGAACGCTGCACGGCAGGCTCCCGGGTGCTGGTGGAGCGCTCGATCTACGAGGAGTTCACCCGCCGCCTGGCCGAGCGCGCCGAGCGGGTCAAGGTCGGCCTGCCGTCCGACCCGGCCACCGAAGTGGGCGCCCTGGTGCACACCGAGCACTACGAGCGGGTCCTCGGCTACGTCGAGATCGGCAAGCAGGAGGCCAAGCTGGTGGCCGGCGGCAGCCGCCCCGACCACCTGCCCGAGGGCAACTACCTCCAGCCCACCGTCTTCGCCGACGTCGCCCGGGACGCCCGCATCTTCCAGGAGGAGATCTTCGGCCCGGTCGTCGCCGTCGCCCCCTTCGACGACGAGTCCGAGGCCATCGAACTGGCCAACGCCACCGAGTACGGGCTCGCCGCCTACGTATGGACCTCCGACCTCCAGCGCGGCCACCGGGTGGCGCACGCCGTCGAGTCCGGCATGGTGTGGATCAACTCCCACAACGTCCGTGACCTGCGCACTCCCTTCGGCGGGGTGAAGTCTTCGGGCCTGGGCCGGGAGGGCGGTGCGCATAGTATCGACTTCTACACCGAGTCGAAGATCGTCCACGTCATGCTCGGCCAGCCCCACACCCCCCGCTTCGGCGCGTGACCGCCAAGGAGCCGCAACCATGACCACCCCTCCTGACGTCGTCCGCTCCGCCTACGCCCAGCTCGTCGTCACCGACCTGGCGAAGGCCCGCTGGTTCTGGGCCGACATGCTGGGCTTCCACATCCAGTACGAGGACCAGACGCAGCTCTGCCTGCGGGGGACCGACGAGCTCACCCACCACTCGCTGGTGCTGCGCAAGGGTGAGACCGCCGCGCTCGACCACATCTCCTACCGGGTCCGCACCAGCGAGGACGTGGACCGGGCCGAGGAGTACTTCCGGGCCCTCGGCCGGCCCGTGCGCCGCGTCCCCAAGGGGGCCGGCACACCCGGCGTCGGCGACGCCGTCCGCGTCATCGACCCGCTCGGCTTCCCGGTGGAGTTCTTCCACGACATCGAGCGCGCCGAGCGCCACATCCAGCGCTACGACCTGCGCCGCGGCGCCGAGATAGCCCGCCTGGACCACTTCAACATCTGCACCCCCGACATCCCCGCCGCCTACGCCCACTACCAGGCGCTCGGCTTCGGCTGCTCGGAGACGATCGAGGGTGACGAGCACGAGCTGTACGCGGCGTGGATGTACCGCAAGCAGACCGTCCACGACGTCGCCTTCACCGGCGGCGCCGGCCCGCGCCTGCACCACGTGGGGGTGGCCACCCACGAGTCGCACCAGGTGCTCCGCACCGCCGACCTCTTCGGCTCGCTGCGCAAGGAACACCACATCGAGCGCGGCCCCGGCCGGCACGGCGTCTCCAACGCCTTCTACCTCTACCTGCGCGACCCCGACGGGCACCGGGTGGAGATCTACACCTCCGACTACTACACCGGCGACCCCGACCACGAGACGTACCGGTGGAACGTGCACGACGACCGCCGCCGCGACTTCTGGGGCAACGCGGTGATCGAGTCCTGGTACAAGGAGGCGTCCCCGGTGCTCGACCTGGCGGGCAACCCGCTGCCGGTCACCGAATCGGTTCTGGACGAGTCCGCGGTGCAGGTCGGCGCCGACGGCCTCGGCATCGTCGAGCCGGGCAAGCAGCCGGCGACCGAGGAGGGCTGAGCGGCCCCGCAGCACCACGACGCCGGCCGGGGGGGGGGGGGGGCGCGGCCCCCCCGCGGGGGGGGGGGGCCCCGGGGGCGGGGGGGGGGGGGGGAAACCCCCCCCCGGGGGGGGGGGGGAACCTC
>NZ_JBEHZD010000540.1:0-5125 GCF_040240285.1 Streptomyces sp. HSW2009
GCTCGCGCACGATGGCCTTCGGCATCACCGAGCCCGACGCGGGTTCCAACGCGCACCGCATCACCACCACCGCCCGCCGTCCCGTACGCGCCGTCCACCGCCCCGCCCCCGTACGCACCATCCGCACCCCCAGCCCTCACAGCGCGGTGTGCTCCCACCAGTGGTCGAGCAGGGTGGTGTCGCCGGTGCGGGTGAGCTGCGGTGCGGTGGGCGGTAGGCGGCGGGTGAGCAGCAGGAGGAGGTCGGCGACGGGCGCCGTGACCTTCACCTCGGCCGCCGCGGTGCCGGTGGCGGTGGACCGGCGCGGCCCCCGGCCGGTCCTGGTCACCAGCCACGCCCGGTCGGGGGCGCCGGTGGGGACGAACAGCAGCCGCTGGCCGTCGCCGCGCAGCGCGGCGAGTTCCGGCTTGAGCGCCACCGCGTCCGGCGCGCACAGCAGGTCAAGGGCCTCGTCGAGGGCGCCGGTGGCCAACTCGGGCGCGAGCCGGAAGGCGGTGCCGGCGGTCAGCGCCGCGTCGGCGTGGTGCACACAGGCGTCGTGCACCATCCGGCGCAGCCAGAACTCCGCCGGCTGCGGGCCGAAGGAACTCCACACCGGGCCGTCGGCGCGGCGTACGGCCGTGATCAGTTCGGTCGCGCCGGCGGCCACCCAGTCGGCCCAGTCCGCAGGCGGCCCGGGGTCGGCCCGGCGCGGGTCGGGCACCTCGGTCGGCGGCCCGGTCCGAACGATCTGCGCGGCCCAGCGGTGTGCCTGGCCGAGGTGGCCGACCAGGTCCCGCACCCGCCACTGCGGGCAGGTGGACACGGTCGCCGCCGGGTCCAGGTCGCGCACCGCCCGTACGACGGCCGCGCCCTGCACACGTAGCGCGGTGGCGAGCCGCGCGAGTTCCCCGGCGGTCTCGTCCGCCACCTCCCCCGCGGCCGGGAAGCCGTCCGGCCGTCCCACCGGCAGCCCCTCCGACGATCCACCGGGCGCCCCGGCCGGCCCCCGCGCCACCTGCGCCCCGTCCGGCGCCCCGCCCGGCGCTCCGCTGGACGAGCCAGCCCGCTGCTGCTGCTCAACGTCCGCTCGGTTCATGGTCGTTGTCCTCATCTTCCGTACGGTGGGCTCGTACGGTAAAAAGCGCACCCGGGTGGAGGTTCAAGGCATCGTGACCGAGGTCACACCAGTGGGGGCGGTGCTGGGGATCGGGGAACTCGGGCGGCTGGCCGGGGTGCCGGTGCGTACCGTCCGCTTCTACTGCGACCAGGGGCTCCTGGACAGCGTGCGCAGTACGGGCGGACACCGCAGGTTCGCCCCGGCAGCCGTCGACCGGCTGCGGCTCATCCGGCAGTGGCGCGGGCTCGGCCTCGGGCTGCCCGCGCTCAGCGAACTGCTGGCCGGCCGGCTGCCGCTCACCGCCGCCCTCGCCGCCGCGCGCGGGGCACTGGACGCGGAGTGGGCGGCACTCGGCTGGCGGCGGGCGGCGCTGCGGGCGGTCGAGGAGGCCGCGGGCGCCGAACGGGTCGCCCGGCTCGACCTGCTGGGCTCACTGCCCGACGGGCACGCGGCGCACGGGGCGGTCCTGGCGTTCTGGCAGCGCCTGCTGGACCCGGCGCTGCCGGCCGACACGGTCGCCATGTTCGTGGCCGTGAGCGTCCCCGCCCCGCCGGCGGACCCGACGCCGCAGCAGGTGGTGGCCTACGCGCGGCTGGCCGCACTGACCGCCGACCGCGATCTGCAACGGCGGCTGCGCGCCCGCGCCCGGGCCAGCCGCGAGCTGGTCAGCGACCCGGTCGCGCTGCTGGCCGGCATGGACGAGGCGTACCGGCTCGCCGATCCGCTGCTGCGCGCCGGGCGGCGGCCGGCCCCCGGCCCGGCACTCGACCGGTTCGTCGCGGCGCACGCCGAGGTGCGCGGCGGGCGGGACACGGCGGCCTTCCGGCACGAGTTGCTGACCGCGTTCCGGCGCGGCACCTGGACGCATGTCGCCGTCCCCGGCGACCCTCGCATCCGCCGGTACTGGCACCTGCTGGGCGAGGCCACCGGCGAACCCGTCACCGTCGGCACCGTGCACGACTGGCTGGTCGATGCGCTGGGGCGGTCGGTGGGGTAGCCGGGACGGGTGCGGGTCCTGCGGCTGGGTCCGGCCCCGCGCGGGCGCGCCCCGCGAGGGGGTCCGCGCGGCCGGGGTGCGGTGCGCGCCGGTTTGCGACGAGCGGGCGGGCGGGGCGAGCGGGCGGCCTGCGGCGTTGCCGGCGGTTCGGCGGTTCGGCCATGGAGCCGGGCGAAGCCACCCAGTCGGGGACCAGGACAGACCGGCCCAGCCACGACCCCCGGGCGGAGCCACCCAGCCGCGGCCCGCGGAACGGGCCCACCAGCCGCGAGCCGGAGGCAGAGCGCCCCAGCCACGGATCAGGGGTGGAGCCACCCAGCCTCGCACCGGGGACAGACCAGCCCAGCCACAGGCCCGCGGAGCGAACCGCCCCACCCACGGGCCAGAGGCAGCGCACCCCAGCCACGCACCAGGCGCGGGCCGAGGGGCAAGGCCCCTCACCCCGAGGAGCAGCCCCGAGGAGCAGCCCCACCCCAGCCCACGCCCCAAGGTCCGGGCGGCCCCGCCGCGCCCCCGTGGCCGGGGAACGTCGGCCGGGCCGCCCCGTGGACGGGGTCCTGTCGAGGGAGGGTCGATCACGAGATATCTTGATGTCGAGCAATGTTGCAGACGTGGAGCGGAGCACCCGGTGACTGACTCGACCATCATCTACACGCACACCGACGAGGCCCCGGCCTTGGCGACGTACTCGTTCCTGCCGGTGATCGAGGCCTACGCCTCGACGGCCGGAGTGACCGTCGAGAGCCGTGACATCTCTCTGGCGGGCCGGATCATCGCGAGCTTCCCCGAGTACCTGGAGGAGGGCCAGCGCATCGCCGACGCGCTGGCCGAGCTGGGCGAGCTGGCCAAGACGCCGGGTGCGAACATCATCAAGCTGCCGAACATCTCGGCCTCGATCCCCCAGCTCAAGGCCGCCGTCGCGGAGCTCAAGGAGCAGGGTTACGCCCTGCCGGACTACCCGGACGACCCGCAGACCGACGAGGAGCGGGAGATCCGCGCCCGGTACGACAAGGTCAAGGGCAGCGCCGTGAACCCGGTGCTGCGCGAGGGCAACTCCGACCGCCGCGCCCCCGCGTCGGTCAAGAACTACGCCAAGGCGCACCCGCACCGCATGGGCGCCTGGACCGCCGACTCCAAGACGAACGTCGCGCACATGACCGGCGACGACTTCCGCTCCACCGAGAAGTCGGCGATCATCGACGCGGACGGCGCCCTGCGCATCGAGCTGACCGGCGACGACGGCAGCACCACCGTGCTGCACGAGTCGGTGCCGGTGCTGGCCGGCGAGGTCGTGGACGCGGCCGTGCTGCACGTCGCGCCGCTGCGCGAGTTCCTCACCGCGCAGATCGCCCGCGCCAAGGCCGAGGGCGTGCTCTTCTCCGTACACCTCAAGGCCACGATGATGAAGGTCTCCGACCCGATCATCTTCGGTCACGTCGTGCGCGCCTTCTTCCCGAAGACGTTCGCCGAGTACGGCCAGACGCTCGCCGCTGCCGGCCTCACCCCCAACGACGGGCTCGGCGGCATCCTCAAGGGCCTGGAGTCGCTGCCCGACGGCGCCGCGATCAAGGCGTCCTTCGACGCGGAGCTCGCCGAGGGCCCGGAGCTGGCCATGGTCGACTCCGACCGCGGCATCACCAACCTGCACGTCCCCAGCGACGTCATCGTGGACGCCTCCATGCCCGCGATGATCCGCACCTCCGGCCACATGTGGGGCCCGGACGGCCAGGAGGCCGACACCCTCGCGGTCATCCCGGACAGCAGCTACGCCGGCGTCTACCAGGTCGTCATCGACGACTGCCGCGCCAACGGCGCCTTCGACCCGGCCACCATGGGCTCGGTGCCCAACGTCGGCCTGATGGCGCAGAAGGCCGAGGAGTACGGCAGCCACGACAAGACCTTCGAGATCCCGACCACCGGCACGGTGCGGGCGCTCGACGGCAACGGCAACGTGGTGCTTGAGCAGGCCGTCGGCGCCGGCGACATCTTCCGCATGTGCCAGGCCAAGGACGCCCCGATCCGCGACTGGGTCAAGCTGGCCGTCAGCCGCGCCCGCGCCACCGGCAACCCGGCGGTGTTCTGGCTGGACGAGGGCCGCGCGCACGACGCCAACCTCATCCGCAAGGTCACCACGTACCTGGCCGACCACGACACCGACGGCCTCCAGATCGAGATCAAGTCGCCGGAGGAGGCGACCGCGTTCTCGCTGGAGCGCATCCGCCGCGGCGAGGACACCATCTCGGTCACCGGCAACGTGCTGCGCGACTACCTGACCGACCTGTTCCCCATCCTGGAGCTGGGCACCAGCGCCAAGATGCTCTCCGTCGTCCCGCTGATGAACGGCGGCGGCCTGTTCGAGACCGGCGCCGGCGGCTCCGCGCCCAAGCACGTCCAGCAGCTCGTCAAGGAGAACTACCTGCGCTGGGACAGCCTGGGTGAGTTCCTGGCGCTCGCGGTCAGCTTCGAGCAGCTCGCGCAGAGCACCGGCAACGCCCGCGCCCAGGTCCTCGCCGACACCCTGGACCGCGCCACGGCCTCCTTCCTCAACGAGGACAAGTCGCCCAGCCGCCGCCTCGGTGGCATCGACAACCGCGGCAGCCACTTCTACCTGGCGCTCTACTGGGCCCAGGAGCTGGCGCAGCAGACCGAGGACGCCGAGCTCGCCAAGGCGTTCGCCCCGCTCGCCGCGACCCTGGCCGAGCAGGAGCAGACCATCGTGGCCGAGCTGATCGCGGTGCAGGGCTCGCCGGCCGACATCGGCGGCTACTACCAGCCCGACCCGGCCAAGGCCGCGGCCGTGATGCGCCCGTCGCAGACGTTCAACCAGGCGCTGGCCTCGCTCGCCTGAGCATGAACGCATAGCCCGCGGTGTTGTGGGGGGGGGGGGGGGGCCGCCCCCCGCGCCCCCCGGCGGGGGGGCCCCGGGGGGGGGGGGCACCCCCGGGGGGGGGGGGGGGGGGGGGGGCTGGGGTTTTTGTTGGGGGGGGGGGGGGGGAGGGGGGGGGGGGGGGGGGGGGGGGGGGGGGGGG
>NZ_JBEHZD010000541.1:0-5103 GCF_040240285.1 Streptomyces sp. HSW2009
CCCCGGCCCCGCCCCCCCCCCCACCCCGCCCCCCGCCCCCCCCGCCGCCCCGGGGGGGGCCCGGGGGGGGGGGGGCGCGGGCCCCCCGCCCCCCCCCCCCCCCCGTCGCGTTCTTCCCCTTCGTACCCCCGTGGATCAGCCGGTACGGGCCTGCCGGCGGCTCGGGAAGCCGTGGGTGCGGGCCGCGACGACCACGGCGAGGGTCGGGACGAGCAGGGCGAGCACGGTCCAGGGGAAGGCCGTGGTGCCGACCAGGCCGAGCAGGACCCCGCCGAGTACGCCGCCACCGGCCATCGCCGCGTTCCACCGCGTCACGAGCATGGCCTGGGCGGCGTCCGCTGCCTCGCCGCCCGCCTCGCCGACGGCGGTCTGGAGCAACGTCGGCGCGCCGCCCCAGCCGAGCCCCCAGAGCGTGACGGCCGCGTAGACCGGGGCGGTGTGGTCGGAGAGCGCCGCGAGTACGGTGGCCGCCGCCGCGAACAGCAGGGTGCTGGCGATGGTCAGGGCCCGCAGGTGGCGGGCGATGAGGCTGCCGACGATCCAGATGCTGAGCAGCGAGGCGCCGCCGAAGACCAGCAGCACCACGTCGGTGGAGCCGCCGAGGCCGAGGTGGTCGAGGTAGCTGGCGATGTAGGTGTAGAGCACGGTGTGGGCGAGGACGAAGACCAGGGTGACGAAGAGGACCGGGGCGACGCCGGGTACGGCCAGCGCCCGCAGCAGGGGGGCGCGGGCTCCGGGGCGTTGGCCTTCCTGGTCGGGTACGGCGGCGGCGATCCAGCCGAGCAGCGCGAGGGTGAGTGCGGTCATCAGCCCGAACGTGGCCCGCCAGCCGATGGCGGAGCCGAGGAACGCACCGGCGGGCACGCCGAGCGACAGGGCCAGTGGGATGCCGGTCATCACCAGGGCGATGGCCTTGCCGCCGAGGTGGGCCGGGACCAGCCGCCTGGCGTAGCCGGCGAGCAGCGCCCAGGCGAGGCCGGCGGCGACCCCGGCGAGGAACCTGGCGGCCATGGTGAGCAGGTAGTCCGTGGACAGCGCGGTGACGGTGTTGGCGGCGGCGAACCCGGCCATCGCGGTCAGCAGCAGCCGCTTGCGGCGCCAGCCCGCGGTGGCGGCGGAGAGCGGGAGCGCGGTGAGGGCGGTGCCGATGGCGTAGATGGTGATCGACTGGCCCATGGCGGATTCGCTGACGCCGAGGCTGCCGCTCATGGCGGGCAGCACGCCGGCCGGCAGGGTCTCGGTGAGGCTGGTGATGAAGACGGCCGTGGCCAGGGCGAGCAGGGCGGCGTACGGGAGTCTGGTCGGGGTGACGGGTGGCTGGTCGTTCGGCGGCCGGTGCTCTGGTGCGTGGTTGTCCCGGTCCTGGTCGTGCTGCGTCTTGCCGTTCAGTGCTTCGTCGTACCGCGCGCGGTCGGTCGTCTGCGGGGTCGTGCGGGCGGTGGCGGGGGACTGGTCGGGGGTGTGGTCGGGTGTGCTGTGCGGGGTGTGGGTGCGCATGCTCGGTATGCTCGAACCGTCACATTGATGTGAAGGTCAAGTCGGGGCGTGCGGGGGCGGGCGGATGCGCATCGGAGAGTTGGCGGAACGTACCGGTACGCCGCGGCGGCTGCTGCGCTACTACGAGGAACAGGGCCTGATCGTCCCGTACCGCTGCGCGAACGGCTACCGGGCGTACGACGAGCGCTTCGTGGATCGGGTGTTGCAGATCAGGGGGCTGCTCGACGCGGGGCTGCCGACGCGGATCATCAAACAGATCCTGCCCTGTCTGGACAAGCCGCGCACGATCCACTTCCCGGACGCAACGCCGGAGATGCTGGCCACGTTGGAGGGCGAACTCTCCCGGATGACCTCCCGCATCGACTGCCTGACCCGCAACCGGGACGCCATCGCGGAGTACCTGGCCGTGGTGCGGACCACGGCCGCGGAGAGCGGGGCCGCGGCGGGGTGACGGCGGGGCGGCGACGGTTGCCCCGTGGCGAGGCGCCTCGCTGCCTCGCCCCGCCCCGCGCGCCCGCCGCCGCGTCCAGCGCCTCCCGCCTCGCCTCCCGTACGCGCCCGCGCCCGCGCGAGGGCGCGCGAGGTCACGCGCTGGTGAGGACGACCAGTTGGCGGGTGGCCCGGGTCATTGCGACGTAGCGGTCGACGGCACCTTCGACGCCCTCGCCGTACGCCTGTGGGTCGACCACCACGACCAGGTCGAACTCCAGGCCCTTGGTCAGCTCGGGCGGCAGTGAGCGGATGCGGGGGGTGGGTGTGAAGGTGGGGGCGCCGATGACGCAGCCGGTGCCGTCGGGGTTGGTGGCGAGCCAGTCGGCGAGGATCGTGTCGAGTTCGGCGGTCGAGCCGTGGTGGACGGGGGCGCCTTCGGTGCGGATGGAGGTCGGCACGTTGGCGTCCGGCAGGGCCGTGCGGATGACGCGTTCGGCCTCGGCCATCACCGGCTCGGGCGTGCGGTAGTTGATGCTGAGCGAGGAGACTGTGACCCGGTCGAGCCCGACCCGTTTCAGGCGCTGTTGCCACGACTCGGTGAAGCCGTGCCTGGCCTGGGCGCGGTCGCCGACGATGGTGAAGCTGCGGGAGGGGCAGCGCAGCAGCAGCATCTGCCATTCGGCGTCGGTGAGTTCCTGTGCCTCGTCCACGATGATGTGCGCGAACGGGCCGGCCAGCGGCTCCCGTTCGGGCCCGGTCAGCGCGTCGTGGTCGATCAGGCCGTCCTGGAGGTCGCGGCCGTGCAGCATCGTCACGGCGCCCTCGCCGTCGTCGTCGGCGGCCAGCAGCCCGTCGATCACATCGGCTCGGCGGGCCCGTTCGGCGGCGACGGCCGCTTCCTGGCGGCGCTTGCGCACGGAAGCCTGCGGGTCGCCGAGGCGCTGCCTGGCCGCGTCGAGCAGTGGCAGGTCGGCGACGGTCCAGCCGTGGTCGGCCGGCCGGTGGAGCGCGCGGACGTCCGCCGGGCTCAGCCAGGGGGCGCATCTGCGCAGGTAGGCGGGGACGGACCAGAGGTCGGAGAGCAGGTCGCCGGGTTCGATGAGCGGCCAGGCGCGGTGCAGGGCCCGGGTCAGTTCGGGGTGGTTGAGCAGGGTGCGGCGCAGCAGTTCGGGGGTGGCGTCGCTGTCGTCCTGGTCGATGAGTGCGGTGATGAGTGCTTCGCGGATCTGGTCGTGTGCCTCGTTGTGCGGGGTGCCGGGTTCGACGGCGGCGAACGCGGTGGCCCAGTCGTCGGGCCCGATCCACAGGTCGGCCCAGTGGGTGCTGATCTCGGTGGCTTCGGTGGGCGGCTCCTCGTAGAGGGCGACGGCCGGTTCGACGGCCCGTACGAGGTCGGCGGTGGACTTGAGCGCGGCCACCTGCGGGTCGCGTTCCTCGGTGGCCGCCGCGCCCTCGGGGAGCAGGTCGCGCAGGGTGCAGGTGCGGACGCCTTCTTCGCCGAGGCTGGGCAGGACGTCGGCGACGTACGACAGGTAGGGCTGGTGCGGGCCGACGAACAGCACGCCGCCGCGGCGGTGGCGAAGGCGCGGGTCGGCGTAGAGCAGGTGCGCGGCGCGGTGCAGGGCGACGACGGTCTTGCCGGTGCCGGGGCCGCCGTCGACGACGAGCGCGCCGCGCGAGCCGGCCCTGATGATGGCGTCCTGGTCGGCCTGGATGGTGGCGAGCACGTCGCGCATCCGGTCCGACCGGTCGCCGCCCAGGCTGGCGATGAACGCGGACTGGTCGTCGAGCGCGGCGTGCCCGGCCAGGCCGTCGGTGGTGAACACCTCGTCCCAGTAGTCGCTGACCCGGCCGCCGGTCCAGCGGTAACGGCGGCGGCTCGCCAGGCCCATCGGGTGGGCGTGGGTGGCGGCGAAGAACGGTTCGGCCGCCGGTGAGCGCCAGTCGAGCAGCAGCCGGTGCCCGGCGTCGTCGGTGAGGCCGAGGCGGCCGACGTACACCGGCGCGCCACCGTCGGCCGGGACCATGTGCCCCAGGCACAGGTCGAGCCCGAAGCGGCGCAGGGTGCGGAGCCTGGCGGTGAGTTGGTGGATCTCGACGTCCCGGTCGAGGGCTGCGCGGCCGATGCCGCCCGGTGCCTTGCGGGCTGCGTCGAGGCGGCCTTCGAGTTCGGCGATCGAGGTTTCGAGGCAGTGGGCGATGGCGGCGAACTGCTGCTCGTCGTCGCCGATCAACGCCGCCGCGGCCTTGCCCGCCAGCCGGTCGGGGAGCCGGAACGCGCTGGTGGTGAGGGGGTTCATGGCATCAGCTCCGGTGCGGGGTCGGCGCCGCGGCGGCCCGTGGTGCGGCTGTGGGCTCGGCGCCGGTGTGCGCCCGTACGGGGTGGGGAGCCGCGGCCGGGCGACCGGCATACGGCTCGATGGCGGACAACAGCCAATGCACTTCGCGTATCTCGCAATTCTGTGGGTTCCGCTCTCGGTCCGCGGATTCTGCCCCACCGGAGGGGCCTTGCCGCAAGGCCCCCCGTGCGCTATACGTTGAGAGTGGCGAGGGGTGGGAACTCCCCTTCGCGGGCGGCGCCGACGCCGCAACCTTTCTCTCTGTGGGGGTCGCTCCCCGTTCTGGGTGTGTCTTGGGCGTGCCCTGGGTGTGTTGGGTCTGTTGCCCCCCGCCCGCAGCTCGACAGCTCCGCAGCTCGACAGCCTCGTGGCTGAGTGGCTCGGCAACCCGGTGGATTTCCTGCGCCCGGTGGGTCGTACGCATCGGGCTGTACGGTGGCCTGTCCTGGCGGTAACTCCCTTGTGAGTCAAGGGTGTTGGGGCTGGCTGACTGGCTGGCTGGCTGGCTAGTCGGTCGGCCGGGTGGGTGGCTGATTGGCTCGCTGGGTTGGGGTCTCGGGTTGGTCCGGCGGGCGGGTCACCTTCGTAGGCGGGTGTGTGGGTATGTGGGTGTGTGCGGGATCGCTGTGGGAACCGGCGGCAGCCCCCCCCGCATGGGAAACGGCGACAGCCACCCCCACCCGTAGGGGAAGCGGCGGCAGTCACCCACCCGCGTGGCAAACGGCGACCGCCCCCCCCCCGGGGGGGGGCGGGGGGCGCGAGGGGGGGGGGGTTTAAAAAAAAACCCGCCCCCCCCCCCGGCGCCGAAAGGGGGGTGGGGGGGGGGGGGGTATAA
>NZ_JBEHZD010000542.1:0-5100 GCF_040240285.1 Streptomyces sp. HSW2009
GTCAATTCCACGTTGGTGGGGTGGGCTGCGGAGCACGAATTGGTGGTCACGGTCGAGGACAACGGCCGGGTGGGCGGCGTGGGCTCGGCCCTGACCGGCGCCCTGCGCGACGCCCGTATCACCACCCCCGTCCACGAATTCGGCCTGCTCCAGCGGTTCAGCGAACACGGCAGCCGCGACGAGGTCCTGAGCGAGGCCGGCCTCACCGCCGACGCCATCGCCGACGTCGTCCACGACCTCCTCACCCCCGCGGCCGACCTCCTCGCCCCGGCCCCCGCCCACCCGGCCCGCCCAGCCCTCCGCGGCGCGTCCTGATCCACGGGGCGGCCCACGGGGCGGCCTGCGGCCCGCTCACCGTTCGCCCCCCGTGTGTTGCTGCCGGGGTTGCCCGCCGCCGGCCGGTGCGCTCCGCACGGTTGGGTGTCGCTGTACGGGCTTGCGCTGTGTGGCGTCGGGCTCGCTTCTGGTTGGCTGCCTCGGTGATGCTGTCCAGGTTGCTTCGTACGGCGGGGGTTGGGTGTTGTCGTACGGGCTTGCGCTGTGTGGGATCGGGCTCGCTGCTGGTTGGCTGCCTCGGTGATGCTGCCCAGGTTGCTTCGTACGGCAGGGGCTGGGTGTTGCGTACGGGCTTGCGCTGTGTGGGGTTCGCCTCGCGCCCGCCCGGCCGCTGTCGGTCCACGTTGTTCGGCGCTGCCTGCTGCGGCTCCCGTATGGCAGCGTGCTGTCACGCCGGCCAGCGCCCCGGGGCGCCTCGCTGTTTGCTCTCGCCGCCGGCCCACGCGCTATCCCAACGCGCTATCCCAACGTGCTATCCCAACGTGCGGCCCCACCCGGGCCCCACGGGCCCCCTCCGCGCCGTCAGGGCAGACTTGGCCGTCAGTGGTCCGCTGTGGCCCGTTCCGGTCGTGTTCGGGCTCGTACGGACATCCCATGTACCGACACGCGCAGAATTGCGCCATGCTGGACCGACCCCTACTGCCGTGGATTTAGGGGGCCGGGGAAGTCGCGTAGGGGGTATCGGGGGCTCGACGCGGGGTGTACAAGGCGCTGTTAGGGCGCTTGGATACGGAGTGGAGCCGGGCGTGCGCTCCTGGTATACCGTGGGCTGACGGTGCGTCGGATACCACCGCGCGCACCGGCGCAGACTGACAAGATCTTGTCCTGTCGTACGCGGGTCTGTCTGTGCATGGCAGATTCGGCGGTGCGAGTTCCGGCTCTGGCCGGCTGGCCTGGATTGACTGCTACCGGCAAGTTCTTGTCCGTAGCGACGTCACAGAACCGCTTCATAGCGTCACCCCTATGGTGCCCACGCTTACCGATGCTGCCGCCGCGCCGGTTCCGTTTTTCACGCAGGCAGAGTCCTTCAAGGAACTCTGGCCGCTCATCAGCCGACATACGGATGATGTCTTCGACCGGGGCAAGTTCTCCCACGGCCGCAAGGTGGCGGAGCTGGAGCGCGCCATCGCCGCATACACCGGTGCTCGCCGGGCGGTTGCCGTCAACAGCGGCACCGACGCCCTGGTGATCCTGTTGCGCGCGGCCGGGATCGGCCCCGGTGACGAGGTCATCGTGCCGGCCTTCTCGTTCTTCGCCTCGGCCTCGTCCGTCAGCCTGGTCGGTGCCCGTCCGGTCTTCGCCGACATCACCGCCGACGGTGACTACGCCATGGACGCCGCCTCAGTCGAAGAGCTCATCACCGAGCGGACCAGGGCCATCATGCCGGCGCACCTGTTCCACCAGCTCGCTGATCTGACAGCGCTGTCAGAGGTGGCCCGCCGCCATGACGTGATGTTCCTCGAAGACAGCGCCGAGGCCATCGGCATGCGCTGGGACGGCACCCACGCCGGCCTGATCGGCCGCGGCGGCGTGCTCTCCTTCTTCCCGACCAAGACGCTCGGGGCGCTCGGCGACGCCGGCCTGATCCTCACCGACGACGAGGAGCTGGCCGAACAGGCCGCCGTGCTGCGCCACCACGGTCGGATGGGCAAGACCATCGACCACATCGCCGGCATCTCCAACCTCTCCGGAGTCTCCGGCACCAACAGCAAGATGGACGACGTGCAGGCGGCCGTCCTGCTCGCCAAGATGAGCCGCCTCGACCAGGACATCGCCCGCCGCGCCGCGCTGGCCGCCGCCTACACCGAGCGGCTGCGCGACACCGACGGCGTGCTTGCCGTACCGCGCATCGTGCCCCGCTCCGTGGCGTCCGAGCCGGTCTTCTACGTGTACCAGGTCGAGGTCGAGGCCAGGGACGAGCTGGCGGCCCACCTGACGGCCCGGGGCATCGGCACCGAGACGTACTACCCGCGCCCGCTGCACACCCAGCCTTGCTACGCCGACGGCGACGTCGGGCTGCGGCCCGGCAGTCTGCCCAACGCCGAGGCGGCCTGCGAGCGGACGTTGGCGCTGCCCCTGTACCCGGACCTGACGGAAGCGCAACTGGAGACGGTCTGCGCCGCCATCTCGGACTTCTACGCCGGAAGGCGATGACCATGGCCACCATCCCGTTCTTCCCGCCCGACCTCTTCGAGACGGACCGGCAGGCGTTCAAGGACCTGCTGTTCGAGGTCGGTACGGACGAGGACCAGAAGTTCATCCTGGGCCGGCGCACCGCCGAGCTGGAGGAGGAGCTGCGCCGCACCACCGAGGCCGAGCACGTCATCGCCTGCTCCAGCGGCACCGGTGGCCTGAACCTGGCGGTGCAGGCGCTGGGCATCGGCCCCGGCGACGAGGTCATCGTGCCCGCGTTCTGCTGCCAGCCGGTCGCCAGCTCGGTGGCCAACTTCGGCGCCACCCCGGTCTTCGCGGACGTCGACCCGCACACCATGGTCATCGACCCGGAGTCGATCGAGAAGCTCATCACCAGCCGCACCCGCGCCGTGATGCCCGCCCACGTGTTCTCGATCATGGCCGACATGCCGAAGATCAATAAGATCGCGCACGACCGCGGTCTGAAGGTCATCGAGGACGCGGCGGTGGCCCAGGGCGCGGTGCTCGACGGGGTGCCGTCGGGCCGCTGGGGCGATCTGGGCGTCTTCTCGTTCTTCCAGGTCAAGGCGTTCGGCACGGCCGGCGAGGGCGGCGCGGTGCTCACCGACGACCCGGAGCTCGGCCGGCTGGTGCGGATGCTGCGCAACCACGGCCAGGACGGCATTACCCGCTTCCTGCACCACAAGGTCGGCCAGAACAGCCGGTTCGACGAGATCATCGCCGCCTTCCAGCTCCACCGGCACGCGGGCTTCGAGGACCGCTTGGAGCGCCGGGCGCGGATCGCCGACTACTACACGGAGCGCTTTGAGCCGCTCGCCGGCCGGGGCGTCCTCGCCCCGCCCGCCGGCCGCAACGGCCGCTGCTACTACGTGTACTCGCTGCTCGTGGAGCGCCGCGCCGACATGCGCGCCTGGCTGAGCGAGAAGGACATCGGCACGCACGTCTACTACCCGGTGCCGCTGCCGCTCCAGCCCGCGTTCTCCGCGTACGCGCCCGAGGGCGTCACCTGGCCTGGCGCGCAGCGGGCCAGCGACCAGAACCTGGCCATTCCGATCTGGCCGCACCTCTCCGACAGTCAGGTGGAATACATCGCCGACTCGGTCTGTGAATTCTTCGACTAGGGAGCTTCCTTTGACCACGAAACTGGTCGTAGTGGGGCAGGGGTATGTCGGCCTGCCCTTGGCCGTTGCCGCTGCTGAGCACGGGTACCAGGTCGTCGGTTACGACACCGATGAGTCCCGGGTGAAGAAACTCGCCGTGGGTGACTCGTTCGTCGGGGACGTTCCCTCACCGCGCCTCGCCGAGGTCATCGACCAAGGCACCTATCGGGCGAGCATCGACACCGAAGACCTGGACGGTTTCGATATCGCGGTCATCACCGTGCCCACTCCGCTGCACGAGGGGGTGCCCGACCTCTCGTACATCGAGGCGGCGGGAAAGGCACTGGCGTCCCGACTGCGGCCGGGCGCCACCGTCATCCTGGAATCGACGAGCTATCCGGGCACCACCGAGGAGGTGCTCGCGCCGATCCTGCGGGAGGGTTCCGGGCTCGAACCCGGGACGGAATTCCATCTCGGATACAGCCCGGAACGCATTGACCCGGGCAATGCGCAGTGGACCTTCGAGACCACGCCCAAGGTGGTGTCGGGTGTCGATGCGGCGTCGCTGGAGAGCGTGCGCGCCTTCTATGCGACGATCGTGCAGGAAGTCGTGGTCGCCAAGGCGCCGCGGGTGGCCGAACTCGCCAAGGTCATGGAGAACACCTTCCGGCACGTCAACATCGCGCTGGTCAACGAATTGGCCACGCATGCCGAAGGAATCGGCGTGAATGTGTGGGACGCCCTTGAGGTCGCGGCCACCAAGCCGTTCGGCTTCATGCGCTTCACGCCGGGCCCCGGTGTCGGCGGGCACTGTCTGCCGGTGGACCCGCTGTATCTGTCGTGGAAGGTCGAGCGCGCGTCGAGCAAGCGGTTCCGGCTGGTGGAACTGGCGGACGAGCTCAACAACGCCATGCCGGAGCACGTGGTCCGGAAGTTGACCCGCGGCCTTGACCGGCGGCACCAGACGGTCACCGGTTCGCGCATTCTGCTGCTCGGCCTCGCCTACAAGCCCAACACGGGCGACCTGCGCGAATCCCCGGCACTGCCGATCGCCTCCATGCTCATCGAGGCGGGCGCCACAGTGCGGTTCGCCGACCCGCACATCACCGAGGACCCACACGTGCCGGGCCTCACCCAGGTCGAATTGACCCCGGAGGAGATAGCGCGGGCACACGCCGTGCTCATCGTCACCGATCACGACGACTTCGATTACGAGGCGATCGCCGCATCGGCCCGCTACGTCTTCGACTGCCGTAACCGACTGCCGCTCTCGAAGGACATCGAGTCGCTATGAGTGGGGCCACCCCCGGAAACGCGCACGCTGACCCGGCAACGCCATTAACGCAGTCAACGCCGTCGTCCTCGGCGACCGCCGCTCCGGCTCCGGCACCCGCCGGTGCCGGAGCACCCGCGAAGCCCACCGAGAGCCTGAGCCGAGTCATTATCCGTTTTGCGGGTGATTCGGGTGATGGTATGCAGTTGACGGGTGATCGGTTTACTTCGGAGACGG
>NZ_JBEHZD010000543.1:0-5075 GCF_040240285.1 Streptomyces sp. HSW2009
CGCCACGACGTTCACACAGTCGGCAAACCAAGCTCCACGAAACGACGAACGAAGAAGTCAACGGACCCACGTCCGCGGCGCATAGGTTAAAGATCAAGCTGAAAGCCGGGCACGAAATCAATTCTGCTGACCTGGCGCTCCTATGGAGCCTCTGCCGGCGCGGCGGCGGGTTGGTTGGCGACAGAGCCGAGGAACGCATCGTGGCGGATTTCATCCGCCCCGCGTCGGGTGAATGGTCGGGCGTCGAGTGGGTTCCGTGTCAGCGCGATCGGGGCGACTGCCGTGCGAAGTGCGGCGGTGGTGTGCTGCGTCGCTGACCGCGCGGACGAGGAGGGCGGGTCGTACGCCCGGAGGCGGTGGTGGCCTTGGTCTGGGCGGTGTAGGTGAGGCTGAGTTCGGTTTCCATGAGGTCGGGGTCGCCGGCATGAGCGACGTCCAGTGCCCGTTCGAGCGTGGTGAGGGCGCCGGTGACGTCTCCGTGTTCCAGTTGGGTCAGTGCGGCCTGACGTCGGATGCGGACCTCGGTCGGGCTGCCGGGTGTGGCGCTCGCCAGCGCGGCACGGAGCCAGCCTGCGGCCTCCTGGTGCCGGCCCGTACGGGACTCCAACTCGGCCATCGCCAGCCGGTCGATCGCGCGGGCTGGTGCGTTGAGCGGGCGGCGGTACGCCAAAGCGGCTTGGAGCGCGCGACGGGCCATTTCCACGCGGCCGAGAGGCAGGTAGGCCAGCCCCGTGGTGCGCCAGGTGGTCGCCAGTCCGTCGCGGTCTCCTACGGTTTGGTAGGCGAGTGCGGCATGGCGCAGGGCGGGCAGGGCGCTCTCGGGTAGGTGTTGATCGCACAGGACGGTGGCCCTGCGGACCAGTAGGAGCCCTTCTATCTGTCGCATTCCCCAGGTTCGTGCGGCGTCTTCGCCGGCGTGCTGGCCGTTTCGCCAGTGAGCGTCGGGGGTGTGGTGGAGGTAGGTGGGCCAGGATGCCACCGCGAGGTGCGCGGTCAGGCTGGGTAGGCCCATGGTGTGGGTCATCTCCAGGACGCGGGCCAGGGCCAGGTGTTCGTTGGCGAACCACTGTTTGGCCGCGCCCGGGTCGGCGAAGGCCGGTGGGTCTACGGAGTAGTGGTAGACGCGGGTGGGGGCAGGGGCCGGGGCATCGGGCAGGAGCGCCCGGCCGGCTTCGGTGGCGGTGGCGAGGTAGTGATCGGCGAGCCGTATCTGTGCCTCGTGCCGGGTGTTCCAGTCGATCCGGAGGTGGGTGAGGGCCTGTTCCCTGGCGTGCTGGTGCACCTGCGGTGGCATGGAGTAGCGGCCCTGGGCGAACGTGTACAGGCCGGCTGAGTGGAGCGTGGCCAGGCAGTGGGCGACCGAGTTCGTCGGCGCGGACCGGTCGGTTCGGGCCACGGCTCGGGCGACGTCCTCGGTGAACGTGCCGGTCGGGTGCAGGGACATCAGGGCGTACAGCCGTCGAGCTGGTGTCTGAGCTAGGACACCGGGGCCTTGCTGTTGCGCGAGGCCGACGCTGACCTGGTCCCGGCGATGTGGCGCCGTGCGGTGTTCTCCAATGCCAAGGTGCCGCAGGGAGCGGTAGGCCGGGACGCGTACGTGGTGTGCGTGCTGGAGCAGCTGCACCGCGCCCTGAACCGGCGGGACGTGTTCGCCGCTCCGTCGAACCGGTGGGCCGACCCGCGCGCCCAGCTGCTGGACGGGCCCCGCTGGGAGGCGATGCGGGCGGACGTGCTGGTGGGCCTCCACGCTGACCGAGGTCCTGCGCGACCTCGCGCCCGGCACACTGGCGGTTGCCGTTGGCGCGGGTGGCCAGCCAGATCCACGTGTCGCAGGCTAGCTCACGTCATGGATGAATACTTCTCCCAGCTCAGTGATCACCACGATCTTCCCGCCGCTCATGAGCACCCATCTGTCCTGGGTGCGGAAAGCAACGGGAGGCCCATCGAGCTTGTGAGCTGGTCCGATAGATGGGATGCCCCCCAGGTTCGAGTTGTACTGGTGGACCCAGACATCTCCAGAACTGGTGATGACGAAGATTTCGTCGCCGCTTCCCGCGCTGACGTTTCCGCTGATGACCCATCTGTCCCAGGTTCGGGATGCAACTGGTGGTCCGGTGACTCTGACGGCTGGCTGGATGCCGTTGACGGTCAGCTGATGGGCGAAGACGGCTCCGTCATTAAGAATAACGGCGATCTGACTCCCGATCGACAAGACGTGCATGTCTGGCGGGCGTGCTGCAACGGGCGGGCCGGCTAGCTTTTTTGGGGCTCCAAGCACGGGATTGGGGCTGATGAACTCAATTGAGTGCTGGAAGACGCTGCCGTCGACAAGCCCGACCATGAAGGTGCTGTTGCCGGTTCTCGCTACCCACCTGTCTATCGGGCGGTGAAAGGCTATAGGTGATCCGGCATACTTTCTTGCGGCCGAGATCGAGCCATCGATGATGTGATGCTCAAAGGCATCTCCATTGACGGTACCGACTACAATGCCGAGACCTTCGATCCGGGTCTTTCCTGCCACCCACCAGTCCTGTGTATTGAAAGCAACAGGTGGGCCCAGAGCCTGGTGTGCGCCACTGACTTTGGTGCTCATAACGCCTTCTAACTGCTTCGATGATGAAAACGCTCATTTCCAGGGTGTGTCGAATCAGGTGAAGCTGCAAGCTGGTTGCGGACCATGCCCGCGACAGTGGGGCCAGCCCGTTCGTTCACGGAGGCCTCCAGGCCAGTGGCAGGCGGTGCGGGGCGGTCGAACCACCTTGATCCAGGCACGAAGGCCACGATCAGGTCCGGAAAGTGCGCGTTTGGAATAGACCACAAGCGCGCCCCGGGAGCAGAGTTCGTGACCTCGGTCGTGGTGCCGAAGATCGGTGGATTCGTGGCGTCGAAGGTCGCCAGCTGGCTATCCCTCGGAGGCTGCATCCTCTTCGAGGGCGCCCCGAAGGTTGAAGACTGAATGACGCAAGCTGGCTCCCGGCAGGTACCGAGAGCCAGCCCGAGGCACACCGCGTGATTCTCATAAATGACCGTTTACCGAACACGCGGCGCGGAGCCGCCCCGTGGCCCAGCTCCTCGCCGGAATCATTCATTTTCCCGTTCATCAACTGCTAGCGTTCAGATCGCTATCCGAAGAAGTTTGATGAACGGAATGGCTGTCCCGTGGCGTTTATCGGACTGGTCCGGGTCAGCACCGACAAGCAGAAGACCCTGCGCCAGCACGACGCCCTCGATGCGATCTGTCTCAAGGTCTTCGAGGAGAAGATCAGCGGCAAGCTCGCCGTGGACGAGCGCCCCGGCCTCACCGCCGCCCTCGACTACCTGCGCGACGGTGACATGCTCACCGTCCAGGAAGTCGACCGCCTGGGCCGCAACGTCCTCGAAGGGCTGATCGTCCTCAACGACCTCTTCCAGCGCGGCATCGCCGTCAAGGTCCTGGAGGGCATCGCCGCCGGCGAGCACACCGAACGCTCCCTCATCCTGGACCTCGCGCTCGCGCTCGCCGAGGACCGGCGGCGCGACATCGTCAAGAAGACGAAAAACGGCCTCGACTCCGCTCGCGCACGCGGCCGTGTCGGCGGCCGGCGCCCCGTCGTGGACGACGACAAGCGCCGCGTGATCCTCGCCCGCCGCGCCGAAGGCCAGTCCATCCGCGAGATCGCCGCCGCCGTCAAGGTGTCCGTCGGCGTCGTGCACAAGACCCTCAATCCGGCGGCGACGCCCGTCGACAACTGACCCCAGGGGCGGATCGCTACTTTGCGGCTGGTGTCTGAGCTAGGACACCGGGGCCCACACCAGTGCCTCCCGTCCGCACCACACGGGTCCGCACCCGTCGGGCTGGAGGTGGTCCATGCTGCGCACGGCAGCCGCACCGGCCAGTCCACCGGGTGTGACCACCACGTCGAAGCTCTGGTGGTACAGCCACAGCAGTCCGTTCAACGACGCGTGCGACAGTGCCGGGCCGGGCGTGATCATCCTGTGAGCTCCACCGTCGCCCACACCCGCTTGCCCGGGCCGGGGCGTAGATGCGCGTACCCCCACCGCTTGGCCACGGCCTCGACCATCTGAAGCCCGCGGCCACGGAGGGCGAACTCATCGGTGGAGCAGGCTCGTTGGGGTGGGGCGTCGGAGATGTCGCGTACCTCGATGTGTACTTCCGCGGTCCCGCACCACACGCTCAGCCCCACGCTCGCGTGGGGTTCGACCATGGCGTGTTCCAGCGCGTTGGCGACCAACTCGCTCGTCACCAACACCGCGTCCTCAACCACCTCCGCCCGGCCGACACCGGACAAGCAGGCGGCCACGAAGCGCCGTGCGTCGGCGACGTGCGCCACCCTCGAAAAGCTGGCCGACCCCGCGCAACGAGGTGCCGGGGCCGAGGGGACGGCGTGGGAGATGCCGGTCGGCGCGGAGCCGCCGACGGTGATCACGTGCGCGTCGTGCTTGCGTGCCCAGGCGGCCAGCTCTGCGCGCTGTCGCGCGGTCCACCAGAGCATCACGGGCCACAGGCTCACGATGGCGCGCGCGTCCCCGCTCTCCACCAGCGCGCGTGCGGCGGCCCAGCGGCGGCGGTACGCGTACTCCCCGAGGTCGGACCGCTCGACGAACAGGGCGACGGGGCGTAGACCGTGCGCGTCGAGGTGGCGGTGTACGCGGGCGAGCGCTCGGCGGACGTCGACGGGATGACCGTGCGGCCAGCACAGGTACGCCACCACGGGTGTGCCCGGAGCGGGCAGGCCGGGTGGGACGGGGGAGACGGGGTTCATCAGACCCTCGCTCGGGAGGGGCGTACGGCGTCGAGGGGCAGATCCATGGCGTCCTCGTATTCGTGGATGGGCCAGGCGCGCAGCGGAACGAAGGCTCTGTCGCGAGAAGTGGGGAGGGGGCCTGACAGTTGCATCGGTCACGGTGTGGGCCAGCGACGACAAGTCTGAGCGCGGGATCCGCTGCGGCCGATGGCGGGGGGGCTTTAGCCGCCGCGGGTAGGGAAGGGGGGGGAGGGGGGCGGCCCCCCCCCCCCGGGGGGTGGGGGGGGGGGGGGCGGCGGCCCCCGGGGGGAGACCGTAGGGGGGAAGGGG
>NZ_JBEHZD010000544.1:0-5062 GCF_040240285.1 Streptomyces sp. HSW2009
CCCCCCCCCCCCCCCCCCCCCCCCCCCCCCCCCCCCCCCCCCCCCCCGCGCGCCCCCCCCCCCCCCCCCCCCCCCCCCCCCCCGGGTCGGACCCGGCCGCCCCGCGGCTCGCCCCCGCGCCCACCGCCGGGTCCCACCCCTCCGCACCGAGACCCCACCGAGTCCCATCGACCCACCTCGAACTTCAGCGGGCCTCAGCAGGCTTCAAGGAGCCTCACCGAAAGGCGTCAAGCCCGGTCAGAGCCTTGCCCAGGACCAGTTGGTGCATCTCCACGGTGCCCTCATAGGTGAGCACGGACTCCAGGTTGGTGGCGTGCCGCATCACCGGGTACTCCAGCGAGATGCCGTTCGCCCCGAGGATCGTCCGGGCCGTACGGCAGATCTCGATCGCTTCCCGTACGTTGTTCAGCTTGCCGAAGCTCACCTGCTCCGGCCGTAGCCGCCCGGTGTCCATCCGACGCCCGAGGTGGTGCGCGAGCAGTACGCCCTTGTGGAGTTCGACCGCCATGTCGGCGAGCTTGGCCTGGGTGAGTTGGAAGCCGCCGATGGGCTTGCCGAACTGCTCGCGCGTCTTCGCGTACTCCAGGGCCGTCTCGAACGAGGAGCGGGCCGCGCCCATCGAGCCCCAGACGATCCCGTACCGCGCATGGCTGAGGCAGCTCAGCGGGCCGCGCAGGCCGATGACTTCGGGCAGCGCCGCAGTGGCCGGCAGTCGTACCTGGTCCATGACGAGTTCGCTGGTCACCGAGGCGCGCAGGGACCACTTGTGGTGGATCTCGGGGGCGGCGAAGCCGGGCGTGTCGGTGGGCACGACGAAGCCACGGATTCCCTCGTCGGTCTGGGCCCACACCACGGCGACGGCGGCCACCGAACCGTTGGTGATCCACATCTTGCGGCCGGTGAGCACCCAGTCCGAGCCCTCGCGCTTGGCCGTGGTGCGCATGCCCGCCGGGTCCGAGCCGTGGTCGGGTTCGGTCAGGCCGAAGCAGCCGATCGCCTCGCCCGCCGCCATCGCCGGCAGCCACTGCTGCTTCTGCTCCTCGGAGCCGTACCGGTGGATCGCGTACATGGCCAGCGAGCCCTGCACCGAGACCAGGGAGCGGATGCCGGAGTCGGCCGCCTCAAGCTCCAGACAGGCCAGGCCGTACTGGACCGCGCTGGCGCCCGCGCAGCCGTAGCCCTCCAGGGACATGCCGAGGGCGCCGATGGAGCCGAGTTCACGGGCCAGGTCACGGATGCCGGGCAGTTCGCCGCGCTCGTACCAGTCGGCGACGTACGGCAGCACGCGGTCGGCGGCCCACCGGCGGACGGTGTCCCGGACGGCCAGGTCCTCGGGGGTCAGCAGGTCGTCGACGCCCAGCGGGTCGGTCGGGTCGAACGGCGGCAAGGTGCGCACGGACATGGCTACGGCCTCCGGCTCGGGTGCGGGTCAGGGTCCGGGACCCGGCGGCCGGGGTCCCGTACCGCCTCGACGACCGGGGAGATCATCCCGTCGCACCCGACGCTACTTCCGGGTAGGAGACGACGTCCAGCCCCCGTTTCCGCCGGCCCGGCCGCGGCCCACGGGGCGGCGCGGGGCCGGCCCGCTCAGGAGTGGGCGGGCGATCCGGTGCGGGCCTGGCCGTGCGGTGGCGCCTCGCCCGGGTGCGGCGGCGGCAGGTCGACGGGGCCCGCGGCGGGCGCCGGGGCGGGTCCGGCCGGGTGCGGCGGGGTCGCCGGCGGCGGGACCTGGGCGCGCAGTACCTCGGGTGCGCTGCCGTCGGCGCTCTCGGTGGCCTCGGCGGTCCGCGGCAGGCGCAGCGCGGCGAGCGCGCCGAGCAGCAGGAGGCCGGCGCTGACCACGAGCGTCAGGTGCAGGCCGGTGACGAACGCCGCGCGGGCCGAGGTCCGCAGCGTCTCGCCGGCGGCGCCGCCGAGCTTTTCGGAGACCTGGTACGCCTCGCCGAGCGAGTGGCTGGCGGCGGACGCGGAGGCGCCCGGTATGCCGGGGGTTTCGGCGACGCGCGGTGCGTAGGCGGCGTTCATGACGCTGCCGAGCAGGGCTATGCCGAGGCCGGCGCCGAGTTGGTAGGAGGTCTCGCCGAGGGCGGCGGCCCCACCGGCGCAGCGTGCCGGCGCCTCGCTGAGCATCGACTCGTACGCCCCGAACAAGGTGGTCTCCAGGCCGAAGCCGAGCAGGACGAAGCCGATGATCAGCAGGGCCGGGCGGTCCTGCTGGCCCATCGCGGTCAGCAGCAGGACGGCGAGCGCGGTGAGGGTGAAGCCGGCGGCCACCATGGTCCTGGGGCCGAACCTGTGCAGCATCCGGGAGCCGACGAGCCCGGCGGCCATGGCCGCGAAGGTCAGCGGCAGCAGTCGCAGCCCTGTCTGGAGCGGGGTGAGGCCGAGGACGAGTTGCAGGTACTGGGCGGCGACCAGTTCGAGGCCGACCAGGGCCAGCATGGCGAGCACGATGCAGCCGACGGCGGTGCCGAAGGCGGGCCTGGCGAACATCGTCAGGTCCACCAGCGGCTGGGTCCTGCGGCGCTGTCGGCGTACGAAGAGGGTGAGCAGCGCGCCGCCGAGCAGCAGCGGGCCGAGTGTGCCGGGTGCGATCAGGTCCTGCCCGTTGCCCAGCCGTTTGACGCCGAGCACGAGCCCGAACAGGCCGAAGGCCGCCATGAGCGCGCCCAGTACGTCCCAGGGCCCCTCGTGGTCGCCGGTGGACTCGGGCAACAGCCATCGGCCGACGGGCAGGGCGGCGACCATCAGCGGGATGTTGATCAGGAAGACCGAGCCCCACCAGAAGTGCTCCAGCAGGAAGCCGCCGAGCAGCGGGCCGGCCGCCGCGCCGACGGCCGCGACCGCGCTCCAGACGCCGATCGCGACGGCCCGCTCGCGCCGGTCGGGGAAGACCTGGCGGAGGATCGAGAGCGTGGCGGGCATGATCATCGCGCCGCCGACGCCGAGCAGGGCGCGCGCCACGATGAGCACCTGGGGGGTGCTGGCCAGGGCGGCGAGCGCGGAGGCGAGGCCGAATATCCCGTAGCCGACGAGGAGGACGCGGCGGCGGCCGACCCGGTCGCCCAGGGTGCCGAAGAGGATCAGCAGCGACGCGCACACCAGGGGATAGACGTCGACGATCCACAGCAGTTCCATCGCGCCCGGGCGAAGGTCCTCACTGACCGCAGGCACCGCGACGTGCAGCACGGTCGCGTCCACGGCGACCAGCAGCAGGCTGACGCAGAGCACCACGAGCACCAGCCAGCGGTCGCCGCCCTCGGCTGCGTGTCGCCCCCGGGCACCGTGTCCGGACCGGGGAACGCCCGCTGACCGCCGCGTGCCGGTCGTGGTCGTCCCGGTCATAGAGGTACCTCCCTGTGGTGCGCTCGCGGCCTGGGGTCTGCACGGGGCATGACGTCGACATGACGTCGAGGAGGCAGCCCGGTGACCCGGCGACTTGGGCGAGTGAGACGTCAGCGTACGCGAATCGCGGCAGGGGCCACGTACCTCACTGCGCGCGGAACATCTGGCTCCACTTGGCGTCCGGCGCACCCCGGGCGATCGGCCGATTCCCGAGCGGAAGCCTCTGACCTGCGCGAACGGGGCCGTACGTCGAGTGGGGCGCCGGCCGCACATGGCGGCGTCGCCGTGTGCCGGGGAAGCGGGGACGGGGCTGCGGGCCGTGCAGCCGTGATCGAACTGCGCCCTGTGGGCGGCAGGCCGGGCCGCTCCCGGCCGGCCGTCGGGGGAAACCCGGCGGCGGGCGGGTACGCGGCTGGCGAGAGGCCGGGGCAGCGCCGGATCAGGTGCGTCCACCATGACCGGATGCGACCACCTGCCGGGGCCGTCGCCGGGGGCGTGACCTGCACAGAACTGCCCCGGGGCGATGATCACCACGCCCCCGCCCGGACACCTGAGCCCCGGCAACCACAGGGGAAACACCAGGGAACGTCGGGGCGAATCAGCGATAAACAGCGGAGCGCTAATAGAATAAACGGGTTCTAGCCGATCCTCTTGAGAAGCACCAACGGAATAGACAAGGACTGCCGGCATTCCGTGAAATCGTGAACGGCAATGTCGAGAACGAGACCCTCTCCACATCACATCGTCATCACAAAGAGACGTGATCGACCGATGTCACCTGTCACGCAATGTAATCTCGATTGAGTGCGTACCGATGACAAGCTTCCTCAGGCGGAGGAGCGCCCGACCAAAGTCGCGCGACCGCGCATGACGCGGACCCGCGGCTGGTTGCTGGGGACCACTCTCGCGGTCTACGTGGCCACGGTGGTCGGCGTGCTCACCACCTCCTGGCTGGTGAAGCTCGACTGGCAAGTCATGTTGTTCCGGCCGTACAAGCAGTGGCCGGAATTCCACACCTTCCTGGACTACTTCGTCGTGCTCGGTCAGCGCGGTCCGACGGCCGTCCTGGTGACCGCCTGGCTCGGCTGGTGCTGCTGGCGACAGCGCACCCCCCGGCCGCTGCTGCTGCTCGGCACCTCGCTGCTGTTGCTGAACGCCACCGTGGGCGCCGCGAAGTTGGGGATGGGCCGGCTCGGTCCGCACTACGCCACCGTGGTCGGCTCGAACGAGATGTGGGAGAACGGCGATATATTTCCCTCGGGTCACACCGCGAACGCCGTGGTCACCTGGGGCGTACTGGCCTATCTGGCGACCACGCCACAGGCACGCAGGATCGCCTCCGTAGCCGCCTCGGTCGTCACCTTCGGCGTGGGCATGACGACCGTCTACCTCGGGACGCACTGGGTCAGTGACGTCCTGCTCGGCTGGGCGGCCGGTCTGCTGATCCTGCTGGCGCTGCCGCTGTTCGAGGCCCCGAGGGCCTGGGCCGAGATGGTCCTGTGCATCGCCTGGAACCGACTGCGAGCCGGCGCGCTGTTCACCCCGCAACCGGTGTCCGCGCTGGCCAACCCCGCTTTGAGCACGCTGCGGAGCGCGCCGGACGAGGAGCCCCACACCCGGGAGCGGCTACCGCTGGCCGGTCGGGCCGGTGGGGCCGCACGGCCGTCGGACGGCTGGCCGCACCACCCCGCGAGGCCGCACACGGCGCGCTCCTGTC
>NZ_JBEHZD010000545.1:0-5031 GCF_040240285.1 Streptomyces sp. HSW2009
CCCCCCCCCCCCCCCCCCCCCCTTTTTTTTTTATTTAATCCGCCCCCACCCTTTAAAAAGGCGGGGTTTGGGGGGGGGGGGGTGTTTTTTTAAAACCCCCCCCCCCCCCCGGCCGGCGCCCCGCCCGCGCCCCGCCGAACGGGACCACCGGGCACGGGGTGGGCAGCCGGAATCGGGAGGGGAGCGCGTCCCCGCCTGGTCCGGCCGCCCGCCCCGTGTTCGCCATGCCCGCCGAGTGCGGCCCATCGCCGCAGGTCAGCCGCTGGGCGGCCGGAAGGGGCGCGGGGGTCGGGGCGGCCGAGTGGTGGTCGCGCCGGCCGGCCCGTGGTGTGGCTGCGGGCCGTCGCCGCCGGGCCTCCGCTCCGTCGCACGGCCTCCAGTCACCGCCGGGTCGCGACCCGCGTCCACACCCATTAACTAAACGTACGGTCGTGCTATTGTCTCCCCGGTAGCCGTTACCGAAGGGGGCCGTATGGATTTCCGTAAGCTCGACCGGGCGGCTGTCCTGGAGACCGTGCGCCTGCTGGGACTTGCCGGTGCGCACGACTGGGACCGGCCCACCCCGTGCGCCGGGTGGACACTGCGCGACCTGGTCGCCCACATGGCCGGCCAGCACCACGGCTTCGCGGCGGCGGCCACCGGCGGCGGCGCCGACCTGGCCGTCTGGCACCCCACCGACCTCGGCGCCGATCCGCAGACGGCGTACGGCGTCGCGGCCGATGCGGTGCTCGACGCCTTCGCCAGGCCCGGGCTGCTGCACACCGAGTTCGACCTGCCCGAGATCAGCACCAGCCGGCGCTTCCCGGCGTCGATCGCCATCAGCTTCCACCTCCTGGACTACGTCGTGCACGGCTGGGACGTGGCCAAGACGCTCGGCGTGCCCCTGGAGTTGGACCAGGAAGTTGTGGAGACCGCGAGCGCCATCGCCCTGCGGGTGCCGGACGACGAGCGGCGCCTTCACCCCGACGCGCTCTTCCAACCGGCCCTGCCCGCCCGCAGCGGCGCACCCGCACTCGACCTCGTCCTGACGTCGCTCGGCAGGTCGCCGGAGTGGTCCGTCCAGGCGGCCCGCTGACGGCCGACCGGCACGCCGGCGCCCCCACAGCCCAGCCGTACCGACCCACAGGGAGACACCCTTGCTCGCCGAACTCCGCAGCCACGTCGCGCAACGCCTGAGCCTGCCGCAGGAGGAGGTGTTCGCCGGGCAGCCGCTCGCCGACGTCCTGGCCGCATCGCCCACCGCGATCAACTCCATCGACCTGCTGGACGCGTTCGCGGGCGCGTTGGCCGACATCGGCATCGAAGACGACGTCGAGCTGCCCACGATGACCCTGGACCACACCGCCGAAGAGGTTGTTGCGGCCCTCGGCAAGCAGCTCGCCCCCACCTCCTCCTGACCCGGAAGGCGTGACCGATGCTGATCATGACCGACATCGTCAAGGAGCTCCGCGCCGGAGCCACCATCACCGACGTGCTCCGCGTCCAGCAGAGCTACCACGAGCAGCGCCGCTGGGGCACCGACTCGCTCTTCGACGGCCGCAAGCTGACCACCCCGGGACCGGGTGACAAGGCCGCCCTGTGGCACGCCTCCCGCGCCGAACTCACCACCCAGCCCGCCGGCATCCGACTCGCCGTCGACGGCGTCAAGCTCGCCGGCGAGATCCGCGAGTCCAACCCGCTCGGCGCCGACGTGCTGCACGTGGCCGCCGCCTGGTCGGCCCGCTACTGGCTGGAGGAGGAGGCCCACCACGAGGTCGCCTTCGGCCGGCTGATGGAGATGGCGGGCGTCGACCCCATCGCCGAGGACGAGGTCATCGAGCACCGCGGGGCCTTCCCCACCGACAACTACGCCCGGGTGTGCATCCTCCAGGCGTGCGTGGAGATCGAAGCCTGCGTCTCGTACGGCTGGCAGTCCCGCACCACCAAGGACGGCCTGGTCCGCGACGTCTTCCACACGATCATGAAGGACGAGGTGCAGCACCGACAGTACTTCGCCTCCTTCGCCAAGGCGCTCGTGGAGTCCGGCGTGTACCCCATCAAGGACGTGCTCTCGATGGCGTACACCTGGATTCGCCCCGACGGCGGCGAGACCTTCGGCTCCACCCGCGAGGCCCAGACCGACCGCCAGGGGTTCGTCAACTGGTGGGAGCGGACCCGGAACACCGGTGAGGAGTTCGGGCTCGGCGCGGAGGCGCTGCACGCGGGCGCCGTGCACGCGCAGAAGCTGGCCAGCGTCCTGGCCCTGGTGCGGGAAGTGACCGGCATTCAGACCCGATCGTATGAGGACCTCAAGCGTGCCTACTTCGCCAGCCTCCGCACGAACGATGTCGACCGGATTCGATCTGCAGTCCGTAACGGAGCTGCGCGAGAGACCGCGCTTGCGCAATAGCGGTGCGGTGTTCAGTCCCGGCGAACGCGCACACTGCTTCTCCCGGCCCGACCCGGACGCCTCACTGACCGGACTGCTCTCGGCCAAGGAGGCGTTCGTCAAGGCCGCCAGCGCCATGGGCGGCGCCCCCGACTACTCCTTCCGCGACATCGAGGTGGTCCACGGCACCGCGGGCCAGCCCAGGGTGAGACTGCACAAGGAACTCGCCCGCTGGTGCCAGGAGCGCAACATCGACGTCGAGGTGTCCATCAGCCACACCGGAGGCATGGCCGGCGCGGTCGTCGTACTCCTGGCTCAGCCGACGGAAAGCGGAGGGCAACCCTGATGAACGCCGGCGCACCGCTGGAGCAACCGCACACCTGCGAAGTCACCCTGCGCGCCAACGACTTCGACTGGGCCGGCCACCTCAACAACAGCGTCTATGTCCAACTCCTGGAGTCCGGACGCTGGGAATGGGGGCTGGCCTGCGGTGTTGACCTGCGCGAGAGCACCCTGGTCGCCGTGGTGCTCCAACTCCACCTCGACTACCTGCGCCCGGTCGAGTGGAATCCGGTGGGCCGGCTCCGGGTGCGCACCTCGCTCGCCGAGCGCTCGGCGTACAGCTTCACGCTGGCGCAGGACGTCGAGCGGCTCGACGGCACGGTGGTGGCCAGCGGGCGGGTGCGCCTCGGGCTGGTGGACCGGGACACCCAACGCATCCACCGGGCCAACCTGGAAGCCATGCTCGGCACACCGGGCGCCCCGGCCACCCCCTCACCCAGGGCCCGTACGGCCCCACCCACCCGCACAGCCAACGAGCCACCCACGGGCACACCCACCGTCACACCCAAAGCCGCCCCCGTGGGTGACCCGACCCACCCCCGTACGCCCGATGTCGCCGCGGCTGCTTCGGCCACACCCGTCACCCCGGCAATCCCGGCGAACCCGGAACCTGCCGCTTCCGCCACCCCGGAGCGTGTCGGATGAGCGCGAACACCCTGCCGGAGGCCCTCGCGGCCCAGTCCCACCGCACCGACGGGGGCGTCACCTTCGGGTCGTCGGCCCAGCGGGAGCGGCTGACGTACGCGGAGTTCACGGAGCAGATCGCGCTGGCCGCCGCCGGCTTCGCCGACCAGGGGGTGCGGCCGGGCGACCGGGTGATGCTGCGCATCGGCAGCTCCCGCGAAGGGCTGCTGGTCCTGCTCGGCCTGATGCACCTGGGCGCGGTGCCCGTCTCCGTCAAGCCCCGCGTCCCCGGCGTCGCCATCGACCACTATTTCGCCGAGGTGGTCCGCCAACAACAGGTGCGCCACGCCTTCGAGATCGCCGGCCACGGCCTGCGCGACCTGCGCCTGGTGACCGGTGCGGGCACCGCGCCGCCACCGGCCGCGGCGAGCCGCGAGGACGTCGCGTTCATCCAGTACACCAGCGGCTCCACCGGCATGCCGCGCCCCATCCCGCTCAGCCACCGGGCCGTCCTCGGCAACGTCGCCGCCATCGGCGCCGTCTCCCAGATGGCCCCGGGCCACGGCGGTCTGATCGCCCTGCCGCTCCACCACGACATGGGCCTGATCGGCGTGCTGACCTCGCTCATCCACGGCATCGACCTGGTGATCGTCGAGCCGGGCCAGTTCCTGCGCCGCCCGCTGGCCGCGCTGGAGTTGATACGCGACGCCGAGCGCGCGCACAGCGCCTTCCCCGATTTCATGCTGCGCTACGTGGCGCGGCGCATCACCGAGGCGACCCGGCGCACCGGCCCCGACCCCCGGCTGTTCGCCGCCTGGTCCACCGTGTTCTGCGGGGCGGAACCGATCAGGGAGGCGTCCGTACGCAGCTTCCTGGACGCCGCCGCCCCCTGGGGCTTCGACCCGACGGCCCTGGTGTTCTGTTACGGCCTGGCCGAGGCCGCGCTGCTGGCCACCTCGCACCGCTACGTCGACCCCGCCACCAGCTTCCACGCCGAAGGCCCCGCCATGACGGCCCGGCTCGGCACCCCCGTACCCGGCCTCGGGTTGCGCGTCGTGGACGAGGGCGGGTCGGTCTGCCCCGAGGGGTTGACCGGCTCGGTGCAACTGCGCGGCGACACGCTCTTCGACGGTTACGACGGCGCCACCGACCACCGCGTCACCTGGTTCGACACCGGCGACCTGGGGTGCCTGCGGGAGGGGGAGCTGTATCTGAACGGCCGCCGCGGCGACCGGGTCTTCGTGGGCGGGGTGAACGTGTTCGTCGCCGACGTGGAGCAGGTGGTGGCGGCCGAACCCGGGGTCGCGGAGTGCGTCACCCTGCCGCACGGCGCGTCCTTCGCCGTCTTCGTCGTGCCCGAGCGGGGCACGCGCCCCGACGTCCAGCGGATCGCGGCCCGGGTCGCCACCGACTTCGCCGCCGCCCCGGAAACCGTCATGGAGGTCTCGCACAGCGCCATCGCCCGCACCGCGAGCGGCAAGCCCGCCCGCGGCCACATGGCGGCGCAACTGGAGCGGGGCATCCTGCCGCGCCCCACCAAGACCTCACTCTGAACGCGCCGTTCAACAAACGGCCGCCTGCCGAGGGGCACGGCGGGTCGGGGGGGGGGGGGGGGGCGGGGGCGCGGCGGCGGGCGGGGGGGGGCGGCCGCGGGGGGGGGCCCCGGCGCGCCGGGGCGGGCGGCGGGCCGCCCCCCC
>NZ_JBEHZD010000546.1:0-5006 GCF_040240285.1 Streptomyces sp. HSW2009
CGTGGTCGCCGTCGTGGGCGCGATCGTGGTCGCCGCCATCGTCGCCGGCGTGGTGATCCTCCAGGACGACGGCGACGGCGACGGGGACCAGGCCGGCCCGACCCCCACGCTCGACGTGCCGAAGGGCAGCAGCGGCGGCAGCGGCGACACGGGCGGCGATCCGACGCCCAGCACGCCCCCGTCCGGCGATCCGGACGACCCCTTCCAGCGGACCGTCGACGCGGCGAACTCCATCAGCGTGCCGGTGCTCGACGGCTGGACGGCCAACCCGCCGAACGCGAACGGCATCGGCATCACCACCACGCGCTACGACTGCCCCCGCGCGGCCTCGATCAAGTGCGTACGCGGCGGCGTGTTCTCCTTCGGCGCCACCGGCCGGGGCTACCGGGCCACCACCGCCGAGGGCGTCGCCCGCGAGGACATCGCGCGCAACGCCGAGGAGTCCTACGGCACCGGCCAGCAGGGCGCGCAGAACCCGTACGGCGGGCTCGACGGCCACCAGGAGGCCAAGGCCGAGCCGGTGACCGTAGCCGGCCAGGCCGGCTACCTGGTGCGCTGGAAGGTGGACACCAAGTCGGGCCTTGACGCGCACGTGCAGTCGCTGGTCTTCCCCAAGCCGGGCCAGGGCGCGGGCGGCAGCGAACTGGTCATCGTGCGGTTCGGCTTCGACGTGAACCCCGCGGCGCCGTCGCTGGCCGACATGGACATCATCACCAGCGGCATCGAGCCGACGGCCGGGGTCGGCGAGGGCGTCTGAGCCGGGCGCGCCCGCGCGGTGCCGCGGGCGCGCCCGCCCCCCCCCCCCCCCCCCGCCGCCCCGCCCCCCGGCCCCCCCCCCCACGCGCGGCCCCCCCGCGCCCGCCGGCCGCGGGGGGGGGGGGGGGGGGGGGGGGCCGCGGGGGGCCCCGGGGGGGGGGGGGGGGGGCGCCGTACCCCGACCAGCCACCGCGGCGTACGGCGACGCTGCCGCGCCCCGATCGGCCGGCCCCGGCACAGCGGCCGGGGAACCTCCCGGCGGAGCGGGCGACGGAGCACTTACGAGAGCGCCCGTACGAACGCCCCGGGAAGTTCCAACGAGGGAAGCGCCAACGAGGGAGCTCCGACCGGGGAAGCCGCCGACCGGGCGGAGTCCCCGGCAGCAGCCCCCTAGAGGAACGTTTTCCCTTCCCCGCGATAGGTCGGCACCACGTCCACCACCCGCTCGCCGTCGAGCAACTGCACCGCGTCGAACCGCTCGCACAGCTCCCCGGCCTTGGCGTGCCGGAACCACACCGGGTCCCCGATCCGCAGCCCGTCGGCCGCCGCGCCGAGCAGCGGCGTCTGCACCACGCCGGCCCCCGCGTACGCGTCGTAGCGCAGCCCGGCCGGCAGGTACGGCACCGGCAGCCGGTCCTGGCCGGCGACGCCTGACGCCGGGTAGCCGCCGCCGCGCACCGTCACCACGCCGGGCCCCGGGCGGCGCACCACCGGCAGGGCGAACAGGGCGGCCGGGTGGCCGCGGAAGGACGAATAGTGGTCGAAGAGCTGCGGCAGGTAGAGCCCCGACCCCGCGGCGAGCTCGGTCACCGCCGGCTCCGCGGCCGTGAACTGCACGCTGCCCGTCCCGCCGCCGTTGACGAACTCCAGGTCGGCGATCTGCCGCACGGCCCGTACGGCAGCCGCCCGCCGGCCGGCGAGTTCACGCCGCGCGGCGGACTGCACCAGCCGGACCACCCGGGAGTGCACGGGCCGCCCCGGCACCGCGTCGCCGACGCCCGCGATGTGCCCCTCGTACGCCATGAGACCCACCAGCCGGAACCCCGGCCTGGCCACGACCGTCCGGGCGAGCTCGATCAGTTGGGCGGGGGAGTGCAGCGGGGAGCGTCGCGCGCCGATCCGCAGCACACCGCCGGGCAGCCGCAGCGAGGTGTCGAAATCCAGGCAGACCCGGACCTCTTCGGCGCCCGTCCGTGCGGCGTCCACGGCGTCGAGTTGGGCCGGGTCGTCGACCATCACGGTCACCGCTGCGGCCAGGTCGCGGTCGCCGGTCAGCTCCGCGTACCCGGCCCGGTCCGCCGACGGATACGCCAACAGGACGTCCTCGAACCCGCACCGGGCCAGCCACAGCGACTCGGCGAGCGTGAAGCTCAGGACGCCGGCGAAGCCGTCCTGCCGCAGCGCCCGCGCCAACAGCGCACGGCACCGCACCGACTTGCTCGCCACCCGGATCGGCTTGCCCCGCGCGCGGCGCACCAGGTCCCGCGCATTGGCGTCGAACGCCTGGAGGTCGACCACCGCGAACGGAGCGTCAAGATGGGCGGTGGCGCGATTCAGACGGGCCCGCTCGATGCTCGGATAGGACATGGGGGCAGCTTGCCAGAGGTCATTACCGCTGGGTAGTCGAGCGCCCGGTGCGAACCGTGCCCGCTGCACCGTAGAGTGTCGCGCATGCCATGACCGGCAGGTCAGCGGCGTGCTGTCCACATACGAACCGGCCTGTCCCGAAAGGCGATCGGCCGGCCCGGGCCGGAACAGGGTCGAAGGGGGCGAGGGGTGCAGGTGGGCGCCGACGCGGAGCGAGCAAGCGCCTCCCGGCCCGCACCACCACCTCCCTCCCCGCCGCCACCCGAGCCACCGGGGCTCGCCCCGGGGACGCCAGGCCCAAGCGGTACCGACGCCCCGAGCGGCCCGCCAGCCCTGGGCCGCCCGTCCGCCCTGAGCGGCGCCGACGCCCCGCCCCCGCGTGGCCCCGCCGTCCAGGGCCCTCCCGGTCAGGGCGCTTCGCGCGGCGTCGGCGGCGCGCCGGGCGTGGTCTCCAGCGCTGCGGCGGCATCCGCCACGGCGCCGCCCGTGCCGATCGGCGGCCCCCTCGTGACACCCCCGCGCCCCCTCGTCCCCCCGGGCCGCCCACCCGCATCCCACCCCGCCCCATCTGCTGACGGTTCCCGGCCGGGGCGCCCGGCCGCCCCCCCCCCCCCCCCCCGGCCGCGGCCCCCCCCCACCCCCCCCGGCCCCCCGCCCCCGCCCCCCCCCCCACCCGCCCGCCCGCACCCCCCCCCCCCCCATCTGCTGCGGGTCCCGGGCGGGGGCGCCCGGCCGCGCCACACGTACCGCACCTGCTGCGGAATCCGCAGACTCCGGCGGGCCCGCGGCCCGCGACCGCCCCGACTCCGGCGGGCCCACCACCCGCGACCGCGCTGGGGCCGGGCCCTTCCGCCCCGGCGGTCCCGCCAACCGTGAACGCCCCGGCTCCGGTGGCTCCGCCAACCGCGACTGCCTCGGGGCCGGTGGCTCCGCCCCCACCCCGGCCCGCCGGCCCACCTCCGCCCGCCGTGCCGGTCGGTCGCGACGTACCCCCCGCCCCGCCCCTCCCGGGCCGCACCCCCGGCGAGGAACATGCGGCCGAGGCGTTGGACAGTGGCGCGGGGCTCGCGGCAGCGATGGCGCCGGTGCCCGGGCGCGATCCGGTGGCCGGGCTCGTGGCCGACCTGCTGGCGCACGGTGCGGTGGCCGCAGGGCCCGTACGACCCCCTCGGCGGGGCCGCGGCTGGGCGCGTGCCGTGGCCGCCGTCGGGTGTGCCGTGCTCGGCGTGGGACTGCTGGTCGGCGCGGTGTTAGGGAGTTGGCTGCGGGACGACGGCGACCGTGACCGGTCGACCGACGCCTTCCAGCAGGCGCGTTCGCTGTGGCGCAGCGTCCCCGTCGACGCACTGTTCCCGCCCACCCTGACCGGCCCCGAAGCCGGTCCGGGCGGCGCCGACCGCACCTGGACCCGGATCGCCGTCGCCCCGGACGGCCGGTGCGACGGGGCCTTTGACCCGCTGCTGGCCACCGCGCTCTCCCCGGTGGGCTGCCAGCGCCTGCTGCGCGCCACGTACACCGACGCCACCAGCACCAGCGTCACCACGGTCGGTCTGGTCATCACGCGGTCCGACGCGGCGGGGATGCGGGCGCTGCGCGGCCGGTTCGACGCCGAACGGCTCGACCTGCGCACCGACCTGCTGCCCAGGCCGTACGCGGCCAAGGGCACCGCAGCCGCCCACTTCGGCGACGCGCAGCGGGCCAGTTGGCGGATCAGCGTGGCCGGCGACCTGCCGGTGATCGCGTACGCGGTGACCGGCTTCGCCGACGGCCGCAGCATCGACCGCCCCGAGCCCGCGGCCCGCGCCACGGCCCGCGGGGCGACCACAGGACCGGCCCAGGCGGGCCTCGGACACGACGCGAAGGGCGTCGCTGCCGGCGTGGAACGCGCGTTCCGCAAGGCCGTGGACGCCGCGACGGAGCCCCGATGACCAGCACAGCAGTACCGGAAGCCGGCAGCGGAGACCGAAGCGGCGGGCGATCCGCCCCGCAGCGGCCCGCCGCACCGCAGGCGCCCGCCACCGCAGACCGCCACGGCCGGCGCACCGATCGCGACGGCCGGCGCACCGATCGCCGTGGCCACCGCATCGACCACCGCCACGGCCCCCGCCCGCGGCACGTGAGGGGCCGCCGGTTCCTCGCCGCCGTCGCCGCGCTCGGGGCCGTCGCGCTGCTGCCGTCCGCGCCCGTCGCCCACGCCGACGGCATCAGGTCCCAGGAGTGGGCGCTGGACGCCATCCACGCCCCGGACGCCTGGCGCACCACCAAGGGCGCGGGCGTCACGGTCGCCGTGCTCGACACCGGCGTGGACGACCAGCACCCCGACCTCCAGGGGCAGGTGCTGCCGGGCAAGGACATGATCGGCTTCGGCGCACAGCGCGGCGACTCCTCCTGGGCCCGGCACGGCACCGCGATGGCCGGGATCATCGCAGGTCGAGGCCATGGTCTCGACGGCAGCGACGGCGTGGTCGGGGTCGCGCCCGAGGTGAACATCCTGCCGGTGCGGGTGATCCTCGAAGAGGGCGACCCGGCCCGCAAGGAGGCGCGCAGCGCCCGCGGCGGGGCCCCCCCCCCCCCGCCCCCCCGGGGCCCCCCCCCCCGCCCCCCCCGGGTAAAACAGTGGCGAGGCGGCCCCACCGCGGACGCCCCCCCCCCGCCCCCCCCCG
>NZ_JBEHZD010000547.1:0-5005 GCF_040240285.1 Streptomyces sp. HSW2009
ACGGTCGCGGCCTCGGCGGGCGCGGTGGCCTGCGGGGCGCCGGCCGGGGCGGTGGCCTTACGGGTGGCCCGGCGGCGGGCGCGCGAGCGGGGCGCGGGCTCGTCGGCGACGGCGGGGGGCTGTGCGGCGGGCGCAAACCCCGGCGGCGGCCGAACTGCCGCACCGGACGCGTCGGTCTGCGGCAGCCCCGCGTGCGGCGGCTCCGGGCCGTCCGTCGTCGGGTAGCCGGGCGTCGCGTACGGGTCGGCGTCGACGCCGTGGCCGTACTCCGCCGCGCCGGGGCCCGCCGGGAAGTCGGGGCCGTCGGCGTACGGGCCGTGGTCGGGCAGTTCGGGGTCGGTCGGCTGCGCGCCCTGCTCGGCCGGCCGGCCCGCGTCGGCGCGGGGGGCGTCCGGGTACGGCGGCAGCCCGTACCGGTAGGCGCTCATCGTGTACTCGCCGGTCTCGTCGAGCCCCTCGTCGCCGACGGTCGGCAGGGTCCACTGGCCGGTCCCGCCGAGTGCGGACGGCACCGGCCACTCGGGGGTCGTCTGCGGGTCGAGCGGCTGGGCCTGCGGATCGCCGAGGGTGTCCTCGTGCGGCGCGGGCGCGCCCTGGTCGGCGTACGGCTGGCCGTGGCCGAGCGTGTCGCCGCGACGCGCGCCCTGGCCCGCGCCGTAGCCGGTCGGGCCGTGCTCGCCGAGCCGGAACTCGCCCACCTCGTCGGGCCCGTCGTCGGGCGCGAACGGGATCGACCACTGGCCGGTGGCCTGCGCTTCGGCGCCGGGCGCCGCGTCCTCGCCGCCGGGCAGCGACCACTGGCCGGTGCCGGTCGGACCGCCGCCGGCGCCCGGTGCCAGCGGCGCCCCGCCGTGCTGGTCCGCGTACGGGTCGCCGTGCTGCCCGCCGTGCTGGCCCTGCGGCAGGTCGTACGGGCTGGCGTACGGCTGCCCGCCCTGGCCGTGTTCGCCGTCGGCCGGCTGCTGGGGGTGCCAGTGCGCGCCGGGCGGCGGCGTGTAGCCGGTGCCGGGGGCGGCCAGCGGGTCCCAACCCTGCGGCAGCGGCGCCGACGGGTCGGCCAACTCGGGCGGGAGCTGCACGAAGGCGGTGCCCTCCGCGTCGTACTCCGGGCTGCTCGGGATCGGCTGCCAGCCGTGGAAGGCCGGGGCGGGCGGGGTGCCGGGCGCCGGGTGCGCCTCGGGCGCGCCGTGCTCCTGCCCGTCCGCGGGGCGCGGCTCGGCCTCGGGCCCGGCCTGGTGGCCGGAACCGCGCGAATGGTGGTCTGCGGTCATGCGAGCGCCCTCCCCAGAGCTCGGCGGGCCAGGATCGCCACCGTACGCCGCAGGTGCAGGGCGGCCGGCGGCAGGGCGGGTGGCGCCCCGTCGGCGTCGTCGGGCGCCGGCGGGTCGGGGATGCAGGCGGCTGCCACGTAGTCGCCGAAGGCGGCGCAGGCGTCGGGGGCGAGTTCGCGCGCGCCGTCCCAGTCGATCAGCGAGGCGACCCAGCCTTCGGCGTCCAACGGGCGCAGCGGCATGGGGGCGACGGCGCCCACCGCGCAGCGCACCTGGCGGCGCGCCGGGTCGAGCACCACGGCGACCGAGGCGACGGCCCGCCCGGGGCCGGTGCGCCCGGTGGCCTTGAGGAAGACCTGCGGCGCGTGCAGCAGCGGCACCCGCACGAAGCCGACCAGCTCGCCCGGTCGCAGCATCTCCACGCCGGCCAACAGGTGGCTGACCGGGACCTGCCGGCTGCCGTCCGGGCCGACGATGACGAGGGTGGCTTCCAGGGCGGCGAGCACGGGCAGCGCGTCGCCGGTGGGCGCGCTGCTGACCACGTTGCCGCCGAGGGTGCCGGCGTTGCGGATCTGCGGCGGGCCCGCGGAGCGCGCCGCAGTGGCCAGCGCCGGGATGAGCGCGGCGAAGTCGGGGCGGCCCATGCGGGCGTGGGTGAGGCCGGCGCCGAGCAGGGCGTGCCCGTCCTGGTACTGCCAGCCGCGGATCTCACTGATCCGGCCGAGGCCGACCAGCGCCGCGGGCCGCAGCAGCCCGGAGTTGACGGCCGCCATCAGATCGGTACCGCCCGCGACGGGCACGGCCGCGGGCACGGCGGTCAACGCCGCCACGGCCTCGTCGAGCGAGCCCGGCAGCGTCACGGTGTGCGCCGCCTGCGGAACGTGCGTGGTCAACCAGATGCCCCTTCCCCGGTCCCCGGTGTCCTGGCTGCTCGCCGTACGGTACGTGCTGACGGCCTGGACGTGGCAACTCTGGCACACATCGCCCGCCCACCGCCGCGAGGGTCCACGAACCGGGGTTCCGCCCCACAGGTGCGCATGGTCCGCTTTGGCCGAACTTCCGGCCGCTCACCACGTGCTGGCGGTTTGTCCCCCTTCGCGAAACGTGACGCCGCTCGTACCGTGACACGGGGACCACCGTTCCAGCCGGCCGGAGGAGCGCGCTCCGCTTGCTGTGGGACTCACACGATCGGGGGCACGGGCCGCGGCGGCGCGCCCACCGCGACGAGCGGCGCCGCACCCTCCCGCACGGGCCGCCCCGCACGGCACCGACCAACCGGGCGGCGGCGCCGACCGTACGGGCGAGTGACGCCCGAGTGACGTCCGGACGCTCCACGGGACGAGGTCACCCGCCCGTCTCCCCCGTCTCCCCGCGGGGCGCTGGTCTCTCCCCGCGCGGGGGGACCGGACTCTCTCCCCGTGCGCGGGGTTGGTCCTACGCGGCCTGAGGGCTGGTCTTACGCGGCGTACGGGGCTTGCACGCGGCAGGCGCGGACTGGCGGACTGCACGGAGCACGTAACGGAGCACGTAACGGATTGCGCGCAACCCGCGCGCACGCGCGCGAGGGGCCGCCGCCCCGCACCCACCCAGACCCCGTGTCAGCCAGCCCTACAGTCAGTCAGTCCTACGCGCCCACGCACGCGCGCGAGGGCCGGCGGGCCACTTCGCCCACCGGCCTCACGCACACGCACCGAAGCCGCCCTGTCGGAGCCCGGCCCGGCACAGCCCGGCTGCACCGACACGGCGGCCCTGCGGCGGCGGGGCCGTGCGCCCCCAGCCGCACGTGCCCGGCAGCAACACGTCCTAATCCTTCACCGCACCGCCGAGCCCCGAGACCAGGCGGCGTTGGACGAGGATGAAGAAGATCAACACCGGGATGGTCATGATCGTGGAGGCCGCCATGATGCCGCCCCAGTCGTTGCCCTCGTCCTTGAAGAACACCAGGAGGGCCATCGGCAGCGTGGAGTTCTCGGTCGCGCTGATGATGAAGGACTTGGCGAACAGGAAGTCGTTCCAGGTGGAGATGAAGGAGAACACGCTGGTGGCGATGAGCCCGGGCAGCACCAGCGGGAACAGGATCTGCCACAGGAAGCGGGTGCGGCTCGCCCCGTCCAGGTAGGCGGCCTCCTCCAGCGACTCGGGCACGGCCTTCACGAAGCCGCGCAGCATCCAGATGGCGAACGGCAGCGAGAACGCGATGTGCGGCAGGATCAGCGAGCCCAGCGTGTTGAGCCCGATCCCCGGCACGCTGTCGCCCAGGTCCCGCATGAGGAAGAACATCGGGATGGTCAGCGCCTCGACCGGCACCATCTGCGCCACCAGGAACATGATCAGCACGGTGGTGCGCAGCTTGAACTTGAAGCGGGTGACAGCGGTCGCCGCGAGGAAGGCGATCAGCGCGGACGCGATGACCACGGTGCCGGCGACGATGAGGCTGTTGAGGAAGTAGCGGCCGAAGTCCTGCTGGTCGAAGACGCGCCGGAAGGCGTCGAGCGAGGGGTTGAACGTCCACGGCCTCGGGTGGGACGACTGCACCTCGTTCGCCGGCTTGAAGGCGGAGAGCACCATCCAGTACAGCGGGAAGGCGACCACCGCGGCGATCAGCAGCGCGGACGCCTCGGCGACCAGCCGCCACGGCCGACGGATGCGCAACCGCCGGCCGCGCCCACCGCCTTTGCCCTTGCCCCCTGCGCCCTTCCCCCCTGTGCCCTTCCCGTCTGTGCCCTTCCGGCCGGTGTCCTTGCTGACGGATGCGGTCTGGTCGGTGGCGGCGCCCGCGGACGAGGGGCTCGCGGACGAAACGCTCACAGCTCTTCTCCTTGCCTGCGCAGCAGCCGCAGATAGATCAGCGTGACGGCGAGCAGGATCAGCAGCATGACGATGCCGATCGCGGAGCCGAGGCTGTATTGCGAGGAAGCGAACGCCTTCTGGTACGCGTAGACGTTCAGCACCAGGTTCTGGCCGGCGATGCCGCCGCCGTTGGTCATCACGTAGATCTGCGTGAACACCTTGAAGTCCCAGATGATGGACTGGATGGTGACCACGATGAGGATGGGCCGCAGCATCGGCGCCATGATGCTGCGCCAGGTGCGCCACTGCGAGGCGCCGTCGAGCGACGCGGCTTCCAGCACCTCGCTGGGGATGGACTTGATGCCCGCGTACACGGTGACCATGACCAGCGGGAACGAGCACCACACGACCTCGAAGAGGACGAGTGCGAAGGCGCTGTAGCGGTCGTAGGTCCAGGAGAAGTCCTCGAAGCCGGACAGGCCGCACCACACCAGCATCTTGTTGATCGGGCCGAAGTCGGGGTCGAAGAGGAAGACCCAGACGGTGGAGCCGGTGATGGCGGGGGTGGCCCAGGCGCCGAGTGCGGCCAGCATCAGCGCGAGCCTGGGCACCGCGCGGATGCGGGTCAGCAGCACGGCCAGCGCGCAGCCGACCGCCAGCGTGGACACCACGCAGACCGCGGCGAAGACCAGGGTGGCGACCAGCACGTCCCAGAACTGGCGGTCGTTGAAGAGTTCGGTGTAGTTGGCGAAGCCCTGGAAGGTGGCCGGCTCGCCGCCGCTGACCTGGGCCTGGGTGTACTCCAGGAACGAGATCAGACCGAGTTGGTAGATCGGGTAGACGAGCAGCGCGGCCATCACCACGAGGGCGGGCGCGAGGTAGAGCCACGGCGTCCAGCGCGAGGCGCCGCGCGCCCCGGGGCCGCCGCGCGCGGAGCCGGGGCG
>NZ_JBEHZD010000548.1:0-4993 GCF_040240285.1 Streptomyces sp. HSW2009
GGGGGGGGGGGGGGGGGGGGGGGGGGGGGGGGGGGGGGGGGGGGGGGGGCCCCCGGGGGGGGCCCCCCGGGCGGGGGGCGGGGGGGGGGGGGGGGGGGGCGGGGGGCCGGCGGGGCCTTTCGGGCCGTGGGGCCGTGGGGTCAGCGCAGTACGCCGGCCGCGCGGGCCTCCACCAGCCACTCGGGGAACTCCACCATCAACTGGCCGTACAGCTCGTCGTCGGCCACCTCGCGCGGTTCGAGGCCCGCGTGGAAGAAGCCCGCGTTGTCCACCTGGCGCCGCTCGGGCACCGCAAGGTCGTCCAACTTGCGCAGGAAGTCGAAGCCCTTGGCCTGCGGGTCGCCGAAGCCCACGAACTGCCAGAAGATGGGCAGCCCGGCCGCCTCACAGAGCGCCTTCTCGGCCGCCGGCTTGCTGGTCGGCGCGCCGTCCGTCTGGAAAATGACGAACGCGGGGTCGGTCGAGCCCGACTTCTCGTAGTGCTCGATGACCGCCTTGACCGCCCAGTGGTAGTTGGTCCGCCCCATGTGCCCGAGCGAACCGTGCAACTCGTCAATGCGGCCCGCGTAGTTGGCCAGGTCCAGGTCTGCGGTGCCGTCCACATCGGTGGAGAAGAAGACGACCGGTACGACCCCGTCGTCGTCGAAGTGCGCCGCGAGCCCGAGCGCCTGCTCGGCCAGGTGCTGCACGGTGCCGTCCTTGTAGTACCGCCGCATCGACCCGGACCGGTCCAGCACCAGGTACACGGCCGCCCGCTGCCCACCGAGCCCGTGCTTGGTCAGCGCGGAAGCCGCCGCCTTGTACAGGCTGACCAGGCCAGGAGCCGACGCCTGCACCTTGCTCAGCGAAATGGCGGCGGCACTGCCGCCGGCCGCGGCGGCGGGTTCGCTCACGTCGGCCTCCGGCCCACTCTCGACTCGTCCGGTTGCCGCTGCCGCGGCGGGCTGGGCGGCGGGTTCCGGGGCGACCTCGGGGATCGCCTCCGAGGTGACCTCGGGCTCGGCCTTCGCGGGCTCCACCTTCGCGGGCTCGACTGCCACGGGCTCGGCTGCCGCGGTTTCGGTCTCCGCGGGCTCCGCCACCGCCGTGGTCGCGGGCGCCGTCTCCGCGGTTTCGGTTTCCGCAGCCTCGGTCTCCGCCGGGGTTACGGGCGCAGCCTCCGCAGCTCCGGTCTCCGCCGTGGCCGTTACGGGCTCCGCCGCGACGGCGACCGGGGCCGCAGCGGGCTCCGGGGCCTCATCGGTCGGGGCCGGCTCGACGGGCACGACCTGCGCCACGGGCTCCGCTTCCTCCTTCACGGGCTCGGGCTCGGGCTCGGGCGCCGCTTCCGCCACGGCCGCTGCCACGATCTCCGGCTCCGGCTCGTTCACCGGCTCCGGCGCGACCTCGGGCGCCACCTCAGCCACCGGCTCGGCGACAGCCTCGGGTTCAGCGCTGGTCACAGGCTCGGCGGCAGTCACAGGCCCCGCCTCAGCCACCGACTCGGCGGCGACCTCAACCTCAGGCACGGCGGCCGGCTCGGCAACAGCCTCGGCCATGGGCTCCGCCTCGGCAGCAGCCACAGGTTCAGCGGCCGGCTCGGGCTCAGCGGCAGCAGCAGGCTCGGGCGCCGCCGCGACCACCGGTGCGGCCTCGGCCTCGGCCTCGGCCTCCGGCTCGCGCTCGGGCGCCGCCTCGGCAGCAGCCACAGCCACCGAAGCAGCGGCAACCGGCTCCTTGGGGGCGGCATCCCGTACGACCTCGTCCCGTACGGCTTCCTCCGCTACGGCCTCGGCCCGTACAGCTTCCGCCGCCACGGCCCCGGCCCGTACGGACTCGTCCCGTACCGCTTCCTCCCGTACGGAATCGCCCTCCCCCGCCGGCTCCTCGCGCGCCTCTTCGGTGCGCTCCAACTCCCGTACGGCGGCAGCCTTTTCAGCTTCCCCGGCATCGGTCGGGCGAGTCGCAGCGGTCTCATCAGCCGCACCGGTCTCAAGCCCGGACCCAGCCTCGGTCTCGGTCTCGGTCTCGGCAACCGGCTCGCTCGGGCGCGGTGTGCTCGGGCGGTCGAAGAACTGGGAGACGGCGAGTTCCGCGGCGGCCTCCGGCGAGAGGGGGGCCGCGGCGTCGGCGGAATCCTTCGCGGCGGGGGTCTCGGTCGCGTCGGTCGCCGACGACGTCGCGCCGGCCCCGCTTCCCGTCGCCCCGCCCGCGGTCGCCGCCGCGGCCTCGTCCGCGGGCTCAGCCGCGTTCTGCGTCGTCTCCGTGGTCTCGCTCTCGTCGGTTGCCTTCCGTGAGCGGCGGAAAACATTGCGCAGCAGGTCCCGTATGCCCATGGATGAAGCCCCTCACCTGTCGAGTGCGATGCGCGCCAGTGCTGCCGGTCGGTCCGGGTGTGCGCTGGTGGTGCCGGTCGGTCCGGGTACGTACCGGGCCTGGCGCCGCGTGCCTGGCCGGGCCGGCCACGTAAGGCTAACGGGCCCGTGACCACCGGCCCGTGCGAGGCGGCGGGCCCGGCCCCCACCCGTACCCCGGGGCGTGTGATGAAGGTGTGACGGATGGTCTGCTACGGGTGGCCGGGCGGTCCGAATCGCCCCCGACCATCACGGACAAATCCGGCCGCACACGGCGCACGGCGGCCGGGATGCCCAGGGCCGGCCCTCACCGTACGTGACGACTGACCGGCGTCGTTCACTCCTGGTTCACTCTCACTTCGCCATTTCGCGACACCACCCCCATAGCTTCACGGCGGATCGATTCCGACACCGTGTCGGCGCGGGCCTGCGCCGGTGACCCAGAACGAAGGGAATGACGTGCGCAAGCTACTGCCACTGATCAGCTCGCACCCGGGCGGCCGTTCCGCGCTGACCTGCCGCTACCGCTGTGGCGACGCCTGCTTCCACGAGGTGCCCAACACCAGCGACAACGCCTACGTCGGCGACGTCATCGCCAGTGCGCTCTCGCGTCGTAACGTGCTGCGCGCCAGCGCCGTGGTCACCGTGGCCGCCGCTGCCGGTGCCGCCGTCGGTCTCGGCCAGGCGCCGCAGGCGTCCGCCGCCACCCAGGCCGTCGCCGCGCACGGCGGCAAGTCGCACGGCAAGGGCCGCTCCGGCGCCGCCCGCGGCCTGCGCTTCGACCCGGTCGCGCCGAACACCAAGGACGCGGTCGTCATCCCGCGCGGCTACGAGCAGAACATCGTCATCCGCTGGGGCGAGCCGATCCTGCCCGGCGGCCGTGACTTCGACCCGAAGCACCAGAGCGCCAAGGCGCAGGCCAAGCAGTTCGGCTACAACAACGACTACATGGCCGTGCTTGACATCCCGCACGAGCGCCACCGTCAGCTCCTCGTGGTCAACCACGAGTACACCGACGAGGTGCTGATGTTCGCCGGGTACGACGCGGACAACCCGACCCGCGAGCAGGCCGAGATCGCCATCGCGGCGCACGGCCTGTCCGTCGTGGCCGCCGCCGAGGACCGCCGCTCCGGCAAGCTCACCGCGCTCCGCCGGCACCACCTCAACCGCCGCGTGACCGGCTCGACCCCGTTCGAGGTCACCGGCCCGGCCGCGGGCAGCAAGTACCTGCGCACCTCCGCCGACCCGCGCGGCAAGCGCATCCTCGGCACCCTCAACAACTGTGGTGGCGGCATCACGCCGTGGGGCACCGTGCTCTCCGGCGAGGAGAACTTCAACCAGTACTTCGCCAACGCCGGCCAGGTCACCGACCCCGAGACCAAGGCCCGCTACGCCCGCTACGGGCTCAGCGGCGGCGCCAGCGAGCGCAAGTGGGAGCGTTTCGACAAGCGCTTCGACACCCTCCAGGAGCCGAACGAGCCCAACCGCTTCGGCTGGGTCATCGAGATCGACCCGTTCGACCCGCACTCGACGCCGCGCAAGCTCACCGCGCTCGGCCGGTTCAAGCACGAGGCCGCCGAGCCCCGGCTGACCGACGACGGCCGCCCGGTGCTGTACATGGGTGACGACGAGCGGTTCGACTACTTCTACAAGTTCGTCTCCGCGAAGCGGATGATGCACGGCAACAGCCGGTACGCCCGCGCGCACAACCGCACCCTGCTCGACGAGGGCACCCTGTACGTCGCCAAGTTCACCGGCGACAGCCCGGCGGGCGAGATCGACGGCTCGGGCAAGCTGCCCGCGGACGGCGCGTTCGACGGCAGCGGCGAGTGGATTCCGCTGGCCACCGGCACCACCTCGCACGTCGACGGCATGACCGCCGAAGAGGTGTACGTCTTCACCCGGCTCGCCGCCGACAAGGTGGGCGCCACGAAGATGGACCGCCCCGAGGACGTCGAGCCCAGCCCGCGCACCGGTCGCGTCTACATCGCGCTGACCAACAACAAGGACCGCGGCGCGAAGGGCAAGCCGGCCGCGGACGAGGCCAACCCGCGCAACAACAACAAGCACGGCCAGATCCTGGAGCTCGCCGAGCACTGGGACGACGCCGGCGCGGACCGCTTCAACTGGCGACTGTTCCTGGTCTGCGGCGACCCGAGCGACCCGAGCACGTACTTCGCCGGGTTCCCCAAGGACAAGGTCAGCCCGATCTCCTGCCCCGACAACATCACCTTCGACGTGCACGGCAACCTGTGGATCTCCACCGACGGCAACGCCCTCGGCACCCACGACGGCCTGTTCGGCGTGGCGACCGCGGGTGAGCGGCGCGGCGAGGTCAAGCAGTTCCTGACCGTCCCGAACGGCGCCGAGACCTGCGGCCCGATCGTCCAGGACCGCCGCGTCATGGTCGCCGTCCAGCACCCCGGCGAGATCGACGGCGCGACCGTCGAGAAGCCGAAGTCGGCCTGGCCCGACGGACCCGGCAAGCTGGTCCGCCCCGCGGTCGTCAGCGTCTGGCGGCGCGACGGCGGCGACATCGGCGCCTAGTGACCACGCCGGGGGGGGGGGGGGGGCGCGGCGCCCCCCCCCCCCCCCGCGCCGCGGGGGGCGGGCGACGGGGGGGCCCCCCCCCCCCGCGCGGCCGGGGGGGGGGGGGGGGG
>NZ_JBEHZD010000549.1:0-4968 GCF_040240285.1 Streptomyces sp. HSW2009
ATCGGTGCTCTCGGTCGTCGGCTTCGTGATGGCCGCCCTGCTCAGCCTGGTGATCTAGCCGGGTACGCACCGGCGCGGCCCGCCCCCCCGGGGGGGGGGGGGGGGGCGGGGGCGGGCGGGGGCGCGGCCCCCGGGGGCGGGGGGGGGGGGCGGGGGGCGCGGGGCCGCCGGTCGGCCGGCCCGGGCCGCGATCCGGGCCCGGCCGGATGCCGGGTGCGTTCGCCCCGATGGGTTCCCGGCACATCGCAAGATTATCCACAGCCTGTGGATAATCCCCGTCGGCGCCGAGCCCCACCCCCATCAAGGCCCCACCAAAGCCCCCCAACACAGCAGTGCGGCGCCGGTCTCCGATACGGGGGTGAACGGAGTCCGGCGCCGCACTGTGGTGCGGACCCGGCAGGTGCTCACGCGGCCCGCGTCGTCACGGGGGTCGCGCTGCCGGGGGGCCCGGGGGCCCGGTTGGTTCAGGGGGCGGGGCGGCGGTCGGCCGCCCCGCGCCACCGGTCGGTTCGGGCGCTAGTTGCTCATGTCGCGCCGCTTGAGCCCGGCCAGACCGCCCGCCAGCAGGACGGCGGTCAGCAGGATCATCCACAGGAACGGGGTGGCCGTGATGTCGCCGCCCGGCACCTTCGGCAGGTGGCCGAAGGGCGACAGGTTCATCACCGACTGGGACAGCTCCATCGCCGGGCCGAGCCAGCCGATGGCCACCACGAACCCGACCACGCCCCAGGTGGCCGACGTGAACTTCGGGGCCACCCCGAACAGGAACACCGCGATCGAGGTGATCACCCACACCGCGGGGGCCTGCAACAACGTCGCGCCGAGCACCCGCGGCACCTCGCCGCCGAGGTCGCCGGAGGCGGCCCCGTACGCGACGCCGAGCGCCAGCCCGCCGGCGGCGAGGATGACGACCGGGCCCAGGTAGGCGACGACCAGATGGCTGGCCGCCCACTGCACCCGGCTGACCGCGTTCGACAGCAGCGGCTCCGCGCGCTGGTCGGTCTCCTCGGCGCGCAGCCGCAGCACGGCGCTCGCGGTGTGGATGGTGACGACCAGGCCCAGGATGCCGACCATCGACGCGAGGAACGCGTCCGTCAGACCCTCCTGACCGCCCATCCGCAAGAACGTGTCGCGGGTGCTCTCGCTGTCGCCGAGGAAGTCCTCGGCGCCGTCCGCGATCCCGCCGAACACCGCACCGGCGAAGGCCAACCCGGCCGCCCAGGCCAGCAGCGTGCCGCGCTGGAGACGCCAGGCAAGCCCGTACACGGTGGCCAGACCTGCGCTCGCGGAGGCGGGGCCGGGGCGGGAGGCGAAGAAGCTGGCGCCGATGTCCCGGCGACCGGCCAGCGCGTACGCCACGCCGATGGCCACCGCGGTCAGCAGGGCAAGGAGCAGCAGCGCCCACCAGCGCTCGTTCGCGTACGGCCGGGCGTTCTCCGCCCAGCCCAGCGGCGAGAGCCAGACCAGCACGTGGCTGGAGCCGTCGGAGGCGTCCTTCGCCGCGTCGCCGCCCATGCGCAGCACGAACGCGGCGCCCACGGCGGCCGACGCGAGGCCCCTGGCCACCCGGGCGTTCTCGGTGATCTGCGCGGCGACCGCGGCGATGGCGCCGAAGACCATGCCGCTCAGCCCCACCGCGAGCCCGAGCGCCAGCGCACCGCTGCCGCCCTGGCCGGCCAGGCTGCCCGCGATGAGCAGCGTGACGATGCCGTTGGCGATGCCGACCGTGATCAGCGCCGAGGTCAGCCCGGCCCGACGGCCCACCATGCCGGAGGACAGCGCCTCCTGGCGGCCCGTCTCCTCTTCCTCCCGGGTGTGCCGGATGACCAGCAGCAGGCTCATGATCGCGGCGAAGACGGTGAGGAAGGACCCCACCCGCCACACCGTCAGGGCGCCCAGCGAATCGTCGAAGGCCGCACCGAACAGCGCCCGCGTGGAGCCGTTGGCGTTCATGTCGTGGGCCAGGTCGGCGCGCTTCTGGGCGGTGTCGTACGAGCTGTCGAGCCGGCTGACGGTGCTGCTGGCCGACAGGCCGAGGCACAGCACCCAGATCGGCAGCATGATCCGGTCGCGGCGCAGCGCCAGCCGCAACAGGGTCCCCGTGCCGGCCAGGTCGCGGGAGCCGCCCTTGGGCGGCGCCGCGATCCGGGCGTTCGCTACCGCGGTCATCGCGCGATCGCCTCTTCCCGCGCGGAGTCGTCCTGGTAGTGGCGGAGGAAGAGCTCTTCGAGGGTGGGCGGCGTGGAGATGAGGCTGCGCACGCCCGCCTCGCTGAGCTGCTTGACCACCGCGTTGAGCTTGTCGGTGTCCACCTGGAGCTTGACCCGGCGGCCCTGGACGTCGACGTCGTGCACGCCGGGGAGCGAGGCCAGCCCGTTCGGCGCGCTGTCCAGTTCGGCCGTCACCGAGGTGCGCGTCAGGTGGCGCAGCGAGGACAGTGAACCGGTCTCGACGGTCTTGCCCTTGCGGATGATGCTCACCCGGTCACAGAGCGCCTCGACCTCGCTGAGGATGTGGCTGGACAGCAGCACGGTCCGGCCGCGGTCACGCTCCTCGGAGACGCAGTCCCGGAAGACCTCTTCCATCAGCGGGTCGAGGCCCGAGGTCGGCTCGTCGAAGATCAGCAGCTCGACGTCGGACGCGAACGCCGCGACCAGCGCCACCTTCTGCCGGTTGCCCTTGGAATAGGTGCGGCCCTTCTTGGTCGGGTCCAGGTCGAACCGCTCCAGGAGCTCCGCGCGCCGGGTCTTGTCCAGGCCGCCGCGCAGCCGCCCGTACAGGTCGATGACCTCGCCGCCGCTCAGGTTGCGCCACAGCGTGACGTCACCGGGGACGTACGCGAGCCGCTTGTGCAGCTCGACCGCGTCGTGCCACGGGTCCTGGCCGAGGAGTTGAACGGCGCCACTGGTCGCCCGGAGCAGCCCGAGCAGGACGCGGATCGTGGTGGATTTGCCCGCGCCGTTGGGGCCGAGGAAGCCGTGCACCTCGCCTGTCGCGACGTCGAGGTTGAGGCCGTCCAGTGCGTGTGTCCGGCCGAAGGACTTGTGGAGGTCGGACACGGTGATTGCCGTCGTCATGAGGCCGAAGCTACTCTTCTTTCAGAAATTTGTGAAGTTAAGGAAACGTATAATCGGTGGGGAGGCTTTGAGTAGCCGGGGATGATGGGTGTTGGGCGAGACGACGGAGTTCAAGATGACGGAACTCAAGGCGGCCGAACCGGTGGACGGGGCGGACGCCGACCGGGCCGCGGCCACGGCGGATGACCGAAGCGTCCGGACCGGCCCGGCCCCCCCCCCCCCCCGGGGGGGAGGGGCGGCCCCCGCGGCACCCCCGCCCCCCCCCCCCCCCCCCCCCCCCGCCGCGGTCGGCGAACGGGACCAGACCCGCCGCGGGGCCGGCCGCTGCTTCGGGCGCTGCGCCGGCCGCTGCTTCCGGTGCCGCCCCGGGTGCCGAGGCCGCGGGGCAGGAGGCGCCGTCCGGGCGGGACGAGGACGCGGTGAGCCGGTTCATCGAGCGGTTCGCCGCCGAACTGGTGGAGGCCGGCCTCCAGCGCATGGCCTCCCGGGTCTTCGCCGCGCTGCTGGTCTCCGACACCGGCTCGCTCACCTCGGCCGAACTGGCCGAGCAACTGCGGATCAGCCCGGCCGCGGTCTCCGGCGCGATCCGGTACCTCTCGCAGGTCCACATGGTCGGCCGGGAGCGCGAACCGGGCTCCCGCCGCGACCGGTACCAGGTCCACACGGAGCTCTGGTACGAGACGATCACCCGCCGCGACCAGGTCCTCTCCCGCTGGGAAGTGACGCTGCGGGACGGCGCGGACGCGCTGGGCCGGGACACCCCGGCGGGGGAGCGGATGGCCGAGACGGCGGATTTCTTCGAGTACCTCCAGGGCGAGATGCTCGCGATAATGGACCGTTGGCGCGAGCAACAGTCGGTGCGCAGGGAGGGCCGCGCAGCGCTGGGCGGCTAGCCGCCGGGCCCGTGCGGGGCGGCTCCGCCCCACCGCGACGGATGGCCACTGCCCCCGGACAAGTGGTTGCGCCCCACTGTGGTGAATGGTTCCTGCGCTGCCGCGGCGGGCGGTTTCCACCTCCCCACTGGGTCGAATGGGCACCGCCTCACCGGGGCGAATGGTTCCTGCGCCGGCCGTCCCCCCACCGTGCCGGCGCGGCCCCCGCGGATCGGCCGGCTCACTGACCGGCCGGCGTCCCGGGGTGGCCCTCGCGCGGTGGCCCGGGGCGGCCGGCGCGACGCCGTACAGGCCGTACGCGCACCCGCCGTGCAAGGCACGCATGCTTCACGCGCGTACCGCCGCACACGGCATGGGCCGTGCGCGCGTACCCGCCGGACACGGCATGCGGGCCGTGCGTGCGCAGGAGCCGCAGTCGCCGGCAGGCCCCCGCCACGCCCGCCGTGCACGCGGCCGGCGTCACACCCAACACCCACCGCACAAGCCACCCGCACCACACCCGCCGTACGCGTCTCACCCGCCGATGCGAGCCACCCCGCCGCGCCCTAGCGCGGCAGCGTGACAGACCACGCGTCCGGGAGGAGTCGCCAGGTGCGGGTGCGGACCGGGCCCGCGGTGACCGCGTCCGCGCGGTAGCGGAAGTCGGGGCCCGAGACCGTCACGGCCCGGGCCGCCAGCCGTACCGGGCCGCCCGACGCGTGTCCGTACACCACCACCTCGGCCAGCCCGCGCCGCGCGGTGTCGGTGTCGGGAGGGCGGGCCTGGTTGTCGTCCGCCGGGTGGGTCCGAGCGGCTTCGGCGAGCGGGCCGGTGGCCACCGACACGCGTTCCACCGGGTGGTCGAGATCGGCGAGGAGCACCCCGTCCGCCTCCACCCGCAGCCGGGTCACCGGCTGCCTGGCCCGGCGCCCGCCAGCTCCGGCGCGCCCGGAGACCGGCGTGGTCAGCAGGGCGAGCGCGGTACGGGCCGTACGGGCCGCCGGCGACCACCACGGCCC
>NZ_JBEHZD010000055.1:0-24244 GCF_040240285.1 Streptomyces sp. HSW2009
CCCCCCCCCCCCCCCCCCCCCCCCCCCCCCCCCCCCCCGCCCCCCCCCCCCCCCCCCCCCCCCCCCCCCCCCCCCCCGACGCCGGGCGGCCCGGTCGGCGGCCCCCGCCCCGCTCAGTGCCTGCTGCCCCGCTCAGCGCGCGCCGGCCAGGGCGGGTGCGCAGGTCGCGGCCGGCGGGCGGGGCACCACGATGCCGCAGTGCCCGCAGATCGGCCCGCTCTCCCAGGAGCGGCCCGCGAGTTCGGCCCTGACCGTCCGTTCGTCGCCGCACACCGGGCAGCCGGCCCGCGGCCCGTCGGGCGTTTCCATGGCCGCGATGACCCGCCGCAGCACCTGCGGCAGCGGGGCGCTCGGATGGGTTTCGGGGTCGGCGCACCGGACGACCTCACAGCCGCCCCAGGTCAGCCGGTGCCAATCGTCCACGGGGCTCGGCTGGCGCACCCCGTCGTGCTTCTCGCGCCGGCGCCGGGCGGCGAACTCGGCCTCGTAGGCAAGCCACACCTCCCGCGCCTCTTCGAGCTCCGTCAGCGCGGCGCCTAGCCGCGCCGGGTCGGGATCGCGGTCCCCCGGCCGCATCCCGGTGCGTACGCACAGGTGGTGCCAGGTCGCGCGGTGCCCGTACGGAGCGAAGCGCTCCAGGCACTTGCGCAGCGAGGTGCGGCGCAGCGCGACGTTGTTGTGGGGATCGCGGACTTCTCGTGCCAGTGCTCTGAAACCGGCCAAAGCATTCCACCTCCGACGTGCGGACCAGACCCGATGTCCCATGGACGTGGCCCGCCGCGATTTGGCTCCATCGTGTTGCTCCGTCGTCCGACTCACCGTCACGGTCGCGGCCCCGGAGCGGTACGGGAACGGGTGGGGCCGGCGGCGCCACGGGCGGTGCCGGCGGCTGGTCGGGGCCGCAGGTGAGCCCGTACTCGGCGGTGTGCCGATGGCGCCGCCGCCGCACACCGCGCCGGTCGTCGGGTTCCTGCACCGCGCCGAATCCGGGTTGCGGGCCGTAACGGCGGCCTCGTCGGCGGCTACCCGCCCGCGGGGACAGCAAACCGGACCGCCCCGGGACGGCGCCCGGCGGACGCGGTGCGGGCCCCACCGGGTTGATGGGGCCCGCGCGCCGGGCGGCGCCGTCGGCCGGGCCGGGCCGGGTCGGCGCGGCGGGTCGGGGCCGGCCCGCGGATCGGCCCCGAGGGGGCGGCGTACGGAGCGGCGTACGGGGGTGTCGTGGGGTGGGTGGGGGTGGTGCGGTGGTGGTTACGGGGCCCCGGCGGCGGGAGTGCGGGGCCCCGGCGGCGGGAGTGCGGGGCCCCGGCCGTGGGAGTGCGGGGCGCCGGCTGTGGGAGTGCGGGGGCGTCGGCGGCGGGCGCCCTAACCGCCGGCCCCAACCGCCCGCCCTGAGTCGCGTGCCCAAGCCGCTCCCTTGGCCGGGTGCCTTAACCGCTCGCCCTGAGCCGCGCGTCTTGGCTGCGAACCCTAACCGCGTGCCTTCATCTCGCGCCCGTACCGCCCCACCGCCGGTAGCCAGCACAGCACCACGGCGAGCGCACTGGCCACGATGGCGAGGTAGCTGAGTGCGGTGACCGAAGCGGGTTCGTAGTCGCCGACGATGAGGAAATGCGGAATGAGGGAAACGAGGGCGGTGAGGGTGATGAGGACCCGCGACCAGGTTGCCGCCTTACGCGCCAACAGGGTCGCGATCAGGGCGAAGGCGGCGAAGACGGCGACCATCGTGGCCCGGGCGGTGAGCGTGTCCTGCCGGTCGCTTATCAGCTCGTCCCACATAGGGCCGGTGACCTGCTTGAAGTCGGCCGCGGTGAATTCCGAACCGAGCCCGAGCACGTCGGGGTGGTCGTCGATGACGTCCTTGACGTTGGTCTCGGCCATGTCCGTGCCGCCGGCGAACACCAACACCGCGCCGAACACCCCGCTCAGTGCCGCCAATGCGGAGGTCAGCAGCAGGGCCAGGAACAGTCCTGGGCGCCGGGCCCGTGGAGCGGCCCGGTGATGGTCGCCGACGGGAGGGGCGGCCTGGGAGTAACTCACGTGCGTCATTCTCCTTGCTCGGGGAAAGGTCAGAAAGGGAATTCCCGACGGTCATGGAAAAGCCATGTGCGACGGGGGAGTGCGACGACATAAAAGCCTTCCATGTGCGCCGTGCGGCCAGCCACAAAAAGCGGAACAAATCTCCAGAACATTCCACGTGATCTCTGGATCAGTTTCTGATTGTCGAAATCCGTGGACGTGTGGATAAGCTGCCGCCGTGACCCGGGGAATGCGGGGCGGCCGAGTCGTTCCGCAGCGGCGCCGGGCGCTGCGCCCGCCCCCTCGCCGGCCCCGCAGGGCCCGACCTCCCCGGGGCCGAAACGCACCCTTCCAGCAGCACATACCGACTGGTTAGTCTGCGAGCAGTCAGCAGTCAGCAGTCAGCAGCGCGGCCCGGGCCCGGTGTCGGGGCGGCGGGGTGCTGCGGCGTCGGCGGCCGGGACCGGGAGGGCACAGCGTGGAGACCGTGCGGGGTGCGGGAGTGGTCGTGACGGGGGCGGGCGGCGGGATCGGGGCCGCGCTCGCGCGGGGGTTCGCCGCCCGGGGCGCCCGGGTCGTGGTCAACGACATCGACGCCGACCGGGCGCGGGCGGTGGCCGCCGAGGTCGGCGGCGTCGCGGTGCCGGGCGACGCCTCCGCCGTGGTGCCGGCCGCCCGGGACGCGCTCGGCGGCGCCGTCGACGTGTTCTGCGCCAACGCCGGCGTCGCCCCGACCGGCGGCCCCGAGGCGGACGAGGACGGGTGGGCGGCGGCCTGGGACGTCAACGTCATGGCGCACGTGCGCGCGGCGCGTGCGCTGCTGCCCGACTGGCTGGACCGCGGGCAGGGCCGCTTCGTCTCCACCGTCTCCGCCGCCGGCCTGCTCACCATGGTCGGCTCCGCCCCGTACAGCGTCTCCAAGCACGCCGCGTACGCCTTCGCCGAGTGGCTGTCCGCCACCTACCGGCACCGGGGCGTCCACGTGCACGCGATCTGCCCGCTCGGCGTCCGCACCGACATGCTGACCAGCGCGGGCGCCACCGGTGAACTGGTGCTCGCGCCCACCGCCATCGAGCCGGACCAGGTCGCCGACGCGCTCTTCGCGGGCATCGCCGACGAGCGCTTCCTGATCCTGCCGCACCCCGAGGTCGCCGCGTACTACGCGGGCCGCGCCGCCGAGCCCGACCGCTGGCTGGCCGGCGTCAACAAGCTCCAGCAGAAGGTCGAGCAGTTGCCCACCGAGCCGCGCTGACGGCGGTGGCGCGTTAGCGGGCCGGGCGGCCGGGCCGGGTGGCGAACCACGGTCCCACCGCCCGGCCGGCGACCGACTGCCCCGGGCCCGGACAGCGCCGACTGCCAGGCCGGCCGGCTGCCCCACCGCCAAGGCCCGGCGCCGCACCGTACAAATGCCCCGAGTAGGGGAGAACCTGCCGGGGTCCGCCCGGGCGACCAGTGGGAAGATCCTCCGACGGGAGGCGCGCACCGGCAGCGGTCGACGGCGGCGGCCCCCGCCGGGCAGCCGCCCCCAGCCGCCGGCCGGCGGAGGTGACGCGGTGGTGCCGCGGGTGACGAGACGTGCCGCGGGTGACGAGACGAGGGGTCGGTGACGGCGATGGCCAGGACGACGGACGGCGGCGCACAGGCCGCACCGGTGCCGCAGCGGCTGCTGGCCGCGGCCACCACGCTCTTCGCCGAACGCGGCTACGACCGCACCTCGGTCCAGGAGATCGTGGCTGCGGCCGGTGTCACCAAGGGTGCGCTCTACCACTACTTCGGCTCCAAGGACGACCTGCTGCACGAGGTGTACGGGCGGGTGCTGCGGTTGCAGCAGGAGCGGCTCGACGCGTTCGCCGACGCGGACGCGCCGGTGGAACGGCGGCTGCGGGACGCCGCGGCCGACGTCGTGGTCACCACGATCGAGAACCTGGACGACACGAAGATCTTCTTCCGGTCGATGCACCAGCTCAGCCCCGAGAAGCAGCAGCAGGTACGGGCCGAGCGGCGGCGCTACCACGAGCGGTTCCGGGCGCTGGTCGAAGAGGGCCAGCGGGCCGGCGTCTTCAGCGAGGCGACCCCCGCCGACCTGGTGGTCGACTACCACTTCGGCTCCGTGCACCACCTGGGCACCTGGTACCGCCCGGACGGCCCGCTCACCGCCCAGCAGGTCGCCGACCACCTGGCCGACCTGCTGCTGCGCGCGCTGCGCACGTAACTGGCGGCCGGTAGCAGGTAGCCGACGGCCGGTCACCTACCGCCCGCCGCCCGCGCTCCTGGCGGGACCGGACCCGCCGGGCCCCGCCGGAAGGCCGCTCAGCTCCCCGCCCCGTACCGCTTGAGTTCGCGCCGGGCCAGCGAGCGCTGGTGCACTTCGTCGGGGCCGTCGGCGAGGCGCAGGGTGCGGGCCGCCGCCCACAGTTCGGCGAGCGGGAAGTCCTGGCCCACGCCACCGCCGCCGTGCAGTTGCACCGCCTGGTCGATGATGTGCGCGACGGCCCGCGGGGTGGCGATCTTGATGGCCTGGATCTCGGTGTGGGCGCCCCGGTTGCCCACCGTGTCCATCAGCCAGGCCGTCTTGAGCACCAGCAGCCGCAACTGCTCCACGCTCACCCGGGCGTCCGCGATCCACGCCTGGACCTGGCCCTGCGCGGCGAGCGGCCGGCCGAAGGCGGTACGGCCGGTGGCCCGGCGGCACATCAGCTCGATCGCCCGCTCGGCCATCCCGATCAGCCGCATGCAGTGGTGGATGCGGCCGGGGCCGAGCCGGGCCTGGGCGATGGCGAAGCCGCCGCCCTCGTCCCCGACGAGGTGGTCGACGGGCACCCGCACCCGGTCGAAGACCACCTCGGCGTGCCCGCCGTGGTAGTGGTCGGCGTAGCCGTAGACCTGCATGGCCCGGCGCACCTCGACGCCCGGCGCGTCGCGCGGCACCAGCACCATGGACTGCTGCCGGCGCACGTCCGCGCCGTCCGGGTCGGTCTTGCCCATCACGATGAAGACCCGGCAGGCGGGGTTCATGGCGCCGGAGATGTACCACTTGCGGCCGGTGATGACGTACGCGTCGCCGTCCCGCTCGATCCGGGTCTCGATGTTGGTGGCGTCGGAGGAGGCCACGTCCGGCTCCGTCATCGCGAAGGCGGACCTGATCTCGCCGGCGAGCAGCGGCACGAGCCAGCGCTCGCGCTGCTCGGCGGTGCCGAACTCGGCCAGCAGCTCCATGTTCCCGGTGTCGGGCGCGGCGCAATTCAGGGCTGTCGGGGCGAGTTGCGGGCTGCGCCCGGTGAGCTCGGCGAGCGGCGCGTACTGCACGTTGGTCAGGCCGGCTCCGTACCGGGCGTCGGGCAGGAACAGGTTCCACAGGCCCTGCCGGCGCGCCTCCCGCTGGAGTTCGGCCACCACCGGCGGCTGCACCCACGGGTCGGCCTGGGCGGCGCGCTGCTGCTGCGCGAGCGCCTCGGCCGGGTGGACGTGCTCGGTCAGGAAGGCGAGCAGCCGCCCGCGCAACTCCTCGGTCCTGGCGTCGTAGGCGAAGTCCACGGCCGGTTCAGCCCTTCCGTACGGTGGTGAGTCCGCTGTCGATCAGGTGCGGGACCAGCGCGCCGATCCGGTCGAATCCGGCGCCGACGGTCTGGCCGAGCCCGTAGCGGTAGTGGATGCCCTCGGCGATCACGGCGAGCTTGAAGAAGGCGAACGCGGTGTACCAGGAGAGGGACGCCACGTCGCGGCCCGAGCGCGCCGCGTACCGCTCGATCAGTTCGGCGGACGAGGGGTGGCCGGGGGCGCCGCGCATCGAGCGGATCGGCGCGTCGGGCAACTCGGGCAGTTCGGTGTACATGATGAGCAGCCCCAGGTCGGCGAGCGGGTCGCCGAGCGTGGACATCTCCCAGTCGAGCACGGCGGCGATGGTGTGGTCGGCGTCGACCAGCACGTTGTCCAGCCGGTAGTCGCCGTGCAGCACGGGCGGCGCGGGCGAGGCGGGCAGCGCGTCGGCCAGCCGCTGCTGCAACTCGGCGATACCGGCCAGCTCGCGGCTGGTGGACAGCGTCAACTGCTTGGCCCAGCGCCGCAGTTGGCGTTCCAGATAGCCGTCGGGCCGGCCGAAGTCGGCCAGCCCGACCGCTGCCGGGTCCACCGCGTGCACCGCCACCAGCGTGTCCACCAGGTCGACCAGCAGCGTGCGGGGGGCCTGTGGGCCGAGCGCGGCGAGTTGCCCGGCGCTGCGGTACGGGGTGCCGGCCACATGGCTCATCACGTAGACCGGGGCGCCGAGCACGGCCGGGTCGGTGCACAGCGCCAGCGGCTCGGGCACCGGCACCGGGGTGGGGTGCAGGGCGCTGATCACCCGGTGTTCGCGCGCCATGTCGTGCGCGGTGGCCAGTACGTGGCCCAGCGGCGGGCGGCGCAGCACCCACCGCGCCGTGCCGTCGCTCAGTTCGTACGTCAGGTTGGACCGGCCGCCCTCGATGAGGCTCGCGCGCAGCGGCCCGCGGAGCAGGCCCGGAAGCTCCCGGTCCAGGAAGGCCCGCACCCGCTCCAGATCGACACCCGGCGGCGCCGCTCCCGGGGCGGGTGCGGTGTCGACGACATCTGCGGCGTCTGTGGTTTCCGTGGCGCCTGTGGTGCTCGCGTCCTTGCCTTCGGCGGTGGCCTCGTGCCCCGGGAGTGGGCTGCCTGCGCTCATCGAGTCTGCCTCCGGCGGGTCGGGATGCGGGACCGGGTCCCCGTGATCGCCTCATGATGCCGACCAGTCGGTATGGAGTCCAGCGGTACGGGGCCGGGGTGCCGGGTTTCGGCCGCCGGGGCGGGGCCGTGCCACGCGGCGGGCAACTCAGGCCCTTCCGCTGCCGTCCTTCGGTGCGAACGGCCGGATCTACCCGGCGGCCCGCCGGCGCGGCCCCGGCGGCGCGACCCCGCCGCCGGGTGCCCCGTCGGACCGTCCGCACGGCGCGAACCGTCCGCACGGGGCGACGGGGCGACGGGGCACGGCCCCACCCGGCGGGCGGGCCGGCCGGTGGTTCAGGCGTGGCAGGCCACCGGGCGTCCGCCGTTGAGCTCGGTCATGTCGGAGAAGACGGCCACCGGGTCGAGCGGGGCGCCCGGCGGCAGCCCGTCGAGTTCCGCGTACGCCCGGTGCACATTGGCCACCAGCCGCTCGCTCTCCCGCAACTGTGCGAACTCGCCGAGGTCCGCCCGGCGCGCCACCTCCAGCGGGGGGTGGCCCGCCTGGTGCCCCTGCGCGGCGAGTTCGGTCACGTACCGCAGATAGCGCTCGATCGTGTCGTACACCTCGGGCCCGGTGATCGTGCCGTGCCCGGGCACGACCGTCTCCGCGTCCAGCGCCCGCAGTTGCTCGACGGCCCGCAGCGAGCCGGCGAGCGAGCCCATCAGAACGAACGGGGTGCCGCCGTGGAAGACCAGGTCACCGGTGTAGACGATGCGCTGCTCCGGCAGCCAGACGAAGGTGTCGCCGAGGGTGTGCGCCACGCCCGGGTGGTGCAACTGCACCTCGATCTCGCCCACGTGCAGCGTCAGGGCGTCGGTGTACGTGAGCGTGGGCGGGGCGATCTCCACCGTGCCGAAGTCGACTTCGGGCCAGATGGCGTGCAACTGGTGGCCGCTGGCCAGCGTTTCGGCCCGGCAGGAGACGTGCCCCACGGCGGTGGCCTCGGGCAGGAAGACCCAGTTGCCGTAGGTGTGGTCGCCGTGGTGGTGCGTGTTCACCAGCAGTTGGGGCAGCGGCGCCCCACTGGCGAGCACGGCCTCGCGCAGCGCACGCGCCCGGCGTTCGGTGGCGGCCGTGTCGATCATCGTCGTACTGCGGCCGTCGCTGATGAAGCCCGCGGTGTTCAGGCACCAGCCGCCATCCGGCTGGACGTAGGCGTGCACCCCCGGGGCCAGTTGGACCGGGTACGGCTCGGTGGCCGCCGCCCAGGTGGCGGCGTTGGCGCTGATGTGGGACATGCTGTCCTCTCCAAGACCTGCGAGTTGGCGCGCCAAGCCTGGCACCCGGGCCCAGCCCCCGGAAGGGCACCCCCGCGGCACGTCCCGCCGTGCCCGACACCGCCTCGCGCGCGGGGTGCCACCGCAGCCAGGACCGGGCGGCACGGCCCCGCGCCGGGAGCCCCGGGATCGGCGGGCGGCCGTCCGTTCGTCAGACGTACGCGGGATCTCGCGAGACGTACGCGGGATACGGGGCGGGCCGGCCCCACCTACCGCAGGACGCCCAGCCCCACCGCACTCAGCAGCACCGCGCACCAGGCCGCAGCCGCAGCCGCCCGCGGGGACAGGACGGGCGGTCGCGGTGCGGCCAGCAGCCGGATGCGCCGGTGCGCCACGGCCAACAGCGCCAGCCACAGCAGGCCGATCGCGGCCAGCGCGAGCACGGCGACCGGCCGGTCCCCGCCGACCAGCGCCTGCCGCCCGGCAAGCACGGCCACCACGGCACAGGCCAGCGTGGTGCGCCGCCAGGCCATCCGGGTCCGCTCCGGCTGGAGCCCCGGGTCGCGGGCCGCCGGCACTAGCCCGCCCAGCCCAACGCCACCACCAGCACCATCACCACGGACAGCACGCCCACCGCGAGCGCCAGCACGGTCGGGAAGCGGGAGACGGGGAGGTCTTCGCCGCGGCGCATGGCCCGCTCGCAGCGGAGCCAGTGGCTGACCGCGCGCAGCGCGCACAGCGCCCCGCCCACCAGCAGCGCGACGGCCAGTACGGTCCGCAGGGCGCGTTCCTCGTCCGGCAGGAACTGGTCCACCGCGAACCCGCCGCCCACCAGCGCGAGGCCGGTGCGCAGCCAGGCCAGAAAGGTCCGCTCGTTGGCCAGCGAGAACCGGTAGTCGGGCGTCTTGCCCTCGATCTGCACCCGGCCCGGCGCCCACCACAGCCGCAACTCGGCAGCGGTCGCCCGCCACCGGCGCCGCCGCCCCCCTGGGGGGTATACACATCAGCGGGCCCCCGCGGCCGGCGGCGAGAGGGGGGGGGGGGGGGGGGGGGGGGGGGGGGGGGGGGGGGGGGCCGGGGGGCCCCCCCCCCCGGCGGGGGGCGGGGGCCGCGCGCCCCCCGGGGGGGCGCGGGGGGGGGGACTCGCGGGTCATCACGTGTCGAGGTCGCCGAGCATCATGTCGATCAGGTCGTCGTCGTCCATCGCGTCGATGGAGTCCGTCTCCTGCTCTTCGGTGTCCTTCTCGGCCTGGTCCTTGCCGCTCGCCAGCTCGGTGAGCGTGTCGAGCAGACCCGCGCGGCGCAGCCGCTCCAGCGGGATCGACGTCAGAAGGGCGCGGATCTTGGCCTCTTCCGGGTCGACGTCCGGCTCGGCTGGGCCGTCCGTCGCCACCCGGCCGCGCAGGTACTCGGCGAGCGCCGCGGGCGTGGGGTTGTCGAAGATCAGCGTGGAGGGGAGGCGGAGCCCGGTGGCCGAGTTCAGCCGGTTGCGGAACTCCACGCCCGCCAGCGAGTCGAAGCCGAGGTTCTGGAAGGAACGGTCGGGCTCGATCGACTGGGCACCGCTGTGCCCCAGCACCATCGCCGCGCTGCCACGGACCAGGTCGAGCAGCGCCCGCTCAAGTTCGGCTCCGGCCAGACCGGCCAGCCGTACCTTGGCCGACTCGGGGGCGGTCGCCTTCCCGCCGGCCGCCGCCTTGCTCCGGACGCGGACCACACCGCGCAGCAGAGCGGGGATGTCGGTCTGGCCGCCGCTGAGCGCTGAGGTCTCCAGCCGCATCGGCACGAGCAGGGCGTCCTCGCTGACGGCGCCGGCGTCCAGCAGACGCAGACCGCCCGCCATGGACAGGGGCGCCATGCCCTCGCGCGCCATGCGCACCATGTCCGCCTGGCTGAGGGTGCCGGTCATGCCACCGGCCTGCTCCCACGGGCCCCAGGCCAGTGAGACCGCCGGGAGGCCGAGGGCGCGCCGATGTGCGGCGAGCGCGTCCAGGAACGAGTTGGCGGCGGCGTAGTTGCCCTGCCCCGGGCTGCCGAACACGCCGGCGACGGAGGAGAACATCACGAACTCCGCGAGGTCCGTCTCCCGGGTCAGCTCGTGCAGGTTCCACGCCGCGTCGACCTTCGGCTCGAAGACCGCGTCGATCCGCTTCGGCGACAGGGTGTCGATGACACCGTCGTCGAGTACGCCCGCCGCGTGCACGACCGCGGTCAGCGGGTGGTCGGCGGGGATGCCGGACAGCACCCGCTCCAGCGAGGCACGGTCGGCCACGTCACAGGCCGCCAGGGTCACCGACGCGCCCGCCTCGGTCAGTTCGGCCGCGAGGTCGGTGGCGCCCTCCGCGTCCGGCCCGCGCCGGGAGACTAGCACCAGGTGGCGCACCCCGCGCTCGGCCACCAGATGGCGTGCCACCTCGCGGCCCAGACCGCCGGTGCCGCCGGTCACCAGTGCCGTGCCCTCGGGGTCGAGGGTCCGGGGCATGGTGAACACGTTCTTGCCGATGTGCCGGGCCTGGCTGATGTACCGCACCGCGTCCGGGGCCCGCCGCACGTCCCACGCCGTCACCGGAAGCGGGCTCAGCACACCGCGGTTGAAGAGCTCGACCAGTTCGACCAGCATCCGCTGGATCCGGTCGAAGTCGGTGATGACCAGGTCGTACGCCTGGTACTCCACCCCGGGGTGGTCCGCGGCGACGACCTCGGGGTCGCGCACGTCGATCTTGCCCATCTCCAGGAACCGCCCGCCCCTGGGCAGCAGCCGCAGTGAGGCGTCGACGAACTCGCGGGCGAGCGCGTCCAGCACCATGTCCACGCCCCGGCCGCCGGTCGCCTCCATGAAGCGCGGCTCGAAGTCCAGGTCACGGGAGGAGGAGATGTGCTTCTCGTCGAATCCCATCGCCCGCAGGGTGTCCCACTTGCCGGGGCTGGCCGTGGCGTAGACCTCGGCCCCGAGGTGGCGTGCGAGTTGCACGGCCGCCATGCCCACACCACCGGTGGCGGCGTGCACGAGGATGGACTCGCCCGCCCGCAGCTTGCCGAGTTCGACCAGACCGAGGTAGGCCGTCAGGAAGACCACTGGCACCGAGGCGCCCTGGGCGAACGTCCAGCCCTGCGGCAGGGGGACGACCTGTCGCCGCTCTGCGACCGCGATGGGCCCGAACGATGCGTTGATCATGCCCATGACCCGGTCGCCGGGTGCCAGGTCGGTCACGCCCGGTCCGACCTCCAGGACCACACCGGCGCCCTCGCCGCCCATGGTGGCGTGATCGTCGGGGTACATGCCGATGGCGATCAGCGCGTCACGGAAGTTCAGACCGGCGGCACGCACCGCGATCCGGACGTGTCCGGGGGCCAGCGGCGCCTCCGCCTCGGGGTCGGGCAGCAGCAAGAGGCTGTCCAGGGTGCCGCCGCCCGTGGTGTCGAGCTTCCACGCCGAGGTGCCGGCGGGGGCTTCGAGCACTCGCCCGGAGGCGTCCCTCGCGAGCCTGGGGACCAGCCCCTGGCCGACACGGACCGCCACCTCGCGCTCGCCCGCCGCGATAGCGGTCGTCACCACACCGGCAGCCGCGCTGGCCGACTCGGCGTGGCGGTCGAGGTCCACCAGCAGCAGCCGGCCCGGGTTCTCCGTGGCCGCCGAGCGCATCAGTCCCCACACGGCGGCGTCGGACAGTCCGGCGACGGACTCGCCCGGCCCCGCGGCGACCGCGTCGCGGGTCACCAAGACCAGCCGGGAGCCGTCGAACCGGTCCTCGGCGAGCCAGGACTGCACCAGGGCCAGCGCCCGGTGGGTTGCCTTCCGGGCGGCGTCAGCAAGATCGTCGACGTCCGGGTCCGCACCGCACCAGGCCCAGACCACGTCGGGCGCCTCGGCGCCCTCGTCGAGGGCGGAGACGAGCGCGTCCACTCCGGTGTACTCGGCGTGCTCGACACCGGAGGCGGTGAGCAGTTCGGCCACCCGCGCCCGGTCGGCGCCGCCCCCCGCCCCCGCGGCCGCCCCCCCCGGGGGGGGGCGGCGTCCGTACCCGCGGGCCCCGGGGACCCGCGGGTACAGCCCGCGCCGTCGCCCGCGCCGTCCTCCGCCGCGCCGCCCGACCCGTCGTCGGCGCCCGGCCCTTCACCGGCCCCGGGCCGGGCATCAGCGCGGGCGGTCGGGTCACCGTCCGCCGCCGCTCCGCCGCCCGGCGGGGGCGCCCCGTGGCGCGTCATGAGGGCAGTGCAGATACGTTCATGCCGTCCAGGCTAGTGGCGGTCGGTGCGCCGGGCGCTGCGAGGTGGACCACGTTCACCGACCGGGCCCGAGCTCAGCGCCGGCCGGCCATCCGGGCGTCACCACGCGTGGGGCGGGGGGAGGCCGGGCGGCCCGGGCCGCGTTGCTCCGGGGGTTCGCGGCCGAGGGTGCGGGCCTGGGCGGTTCTGCCCCTGCGCCCCGAGCCGCCGCCCGTGTGGTGCGCCGCGCCGCACTCCCGCGCCGTATCCGAGTCGCCATCCGCGTTGCGCCCTGCGCCAGCGACTGCGCCGCACTCCGAAGCGCTGCCCGGGGGCGCCTTGTGCCGGCGCCCGTGCCCCGGCCCGTGCCCCGCCTGCGCCAGCCGCGCCGTGATCAGCCCGTGGCGGCTGCCGCCCCGTGCCCCACCGCGATCAGCCTGCGGCGACCCGAGCCCCGCACCGCGCCGCGATCAGTCCTCCGGGGCTTCCGCCCCGCCGTCCGCCGCCCGGTGGGCCAGCAGCCGCTCGTACCCCTCGGCGCCGTCCGGGACCCACTCCCACTCCGTCAGCTTGGCCGCGAGTTCGGCCTCGGTGAGGAACGCGTGCCAGGCCACCTCCTCGACCTGCGGGTTCACCGGCAGGTCACAGCGGACCTCGTACACCCGGCACCACCACGACGCGCCCGGCCGCTCGAAGCAGAAGGAGAACAGCGGCGTCGGCGCGGGCAGCCCGCTGACCCCGAGCTCCTCCTCGGCCTCGCGCAGCGCCGCCGCCCCGTACGACTCGCCGGCGCCGACCACCCCGCCCACGAACATGTCGTACAGGCCGGGGAAGACGAGCTTCTGCGCGGTCCGCCGGTGGACGAAGACGCGGCCCGCGGCGTCCTTGGCCAGGATGAACACACAGCGGTGGCGCAGCCCGCGGGCGTACACCTCGCCGCGCGGGGCCTGGCCCACCACCCGGTCCTGCTCGTCCACGACGTCCAGTACCTCATCCGCCGAACGGGGCGCTTGCTCAGTCATCCGGCCATCCAACCAGGACCGTACGCAGCCGTTTCGGTCGCGTCCCGACGGTTGACGGCATACCCATGGGTAACGAGGATCGGGCAGACGACGGGCGCCGGGCCCGCGCAGGGTCTTCGGGTCGGGCACGCACGCGCGCAGGTCTTCGGGCCGGGCGCGCAGGGCGGCCGGCCCCGACGAGGATGGAAGCCATGGCGTACGACGCGGATGTCATCGTGGTCGGGGCGGGACTCGCGGGGCTCGCCGCGCCCGCCGAACTGGTCGACGCGGGCCGCACGGTCATCCTGCTCGACCAGGAGCCCGCGGCCTCGCTCGGCGGCCAGGCGCACTGGTCCTTCGGCGGCCTCTTCCTCGTCGACTCGCCCGAGCAGCGCCGGCTGCGCATCCGCGACAGTCACGGCCTCGCCTGGCAGGACTGGCTCGGCACGGCGGGCTTCGACCGGCCGGAGGACCGCTGGCCGCGCCGCTGGGCCGAGGCGTACGTCGACTTCGCCGCCGGCGAGAAGCGCGCCTGGCTGCACGGCCAGGGGGTGCGGTTCTTCCCGGTGGTCGGCTGGGCGGAGCGCGGCGGATACGCCGCCACCGGGCCAGGCAACTCGGTGCCCCGCTTCCACATCACCTGGGGCACCGGGCCCGGCCTGGTCGCACCGTTCGAGCGCCGGGTGCGCGCCGGGGTGGCGCGCGGCCTGGTGGAACTGCGGTTCCGGCACCGGGTCACCGGGCTGAGCCGGACCGCAGGCGCCGTGGACACCGTCAGCGGCGAGGTGCTCGCGCCCTCGACGGCCGAGCGCGGCACCGCCAGCAGCCGGGAGGTCGCCGGCGCCTTCGAACTGCGGGCCCAGGCGGTCATCGTCGCCTCCGGCGGCATCGGCGGCAACCACGAACTGGTGCGCCGCAACTGGCCAAGACGCCTGGGCACGCCGCCCGAGCACCTGCTCAGCGGCGTGCCCGCGCACGTGGACGGCGCGATGCTCGGCGTCGCGGAGCGGGCCGGCGCCCGCCTCGTCAACCGCGACCGGATGTGGCACTACACCGAGGGCATCGCCAACTGGAACCCCATCTGGTCGCAGCACGGCATCCGCATCCTGTCCGGCCCCTCGCCCCTGTGGGTGGACGCGCTGGGCAAGCGGCTGCCGGTGCCGCTCTTCCCGGGCTTCGACACCCTCGGCACCCTCGAACACCTCATGCGCACCGGATACGACTACTCGTGGTTCGTGCTCACCCGGAAGATGATCGAGAAGGAGTTCACGCTCTCCGGGTCCGAACAGAACCCCGACCTGACGGGCCGGCACGTCCGGCAGGTGCTCGGCCGGGCGGGCGGCGGCGTCCCCGGCCCCGTACAGGCGTTCCTCGACCACGGCGAGGACTTCATCGTGGAACGCTCGCTGACCGCACTGGTGCGCCGGATGAACGAGCTGACCGAGGCCGATCCCAGGCGCAAGTCCGGCCGCATCGACGAGGCCGAGCTGCGGCGCGAAATCACCGCGCGCGACCGCGAGTTGCACCATAAGTTCACCAAGGACCTCCAGGTCACGGCGTTGCGCGGGGCCCGCTCCTACCTGGGCGACCGCCTCATCCGCACCGCCGCACCACACCGCATCCTCGACCCCGACGCGGGCCCGCTGATCGCCGTGCGGCTCAACGTCCTCACCCGTAAGACCCTCGGCGGCCTGGAGACCGACCTGCAATCCCGGGTCCTGACCGACGACGGCACGCCGCTGCCCGGCCTGTACGCGGTCGGCGAGGCCGCCGGCTTCGGCGGCGGCGGCCTGCACGGCTACCGCTCACTGGAAGGCACCTTCCTCGGCGGCTGCCTCTTCTCCGGCCGCACGGCGGGGCGTGCGGTCGGGGAGGCGGTGGGGTAGTCGGCGGGGGCTGGGCTGGGGCGAGGGGGGGAGGGGTGGCGGCTGTTCGTGTCCCTGCGGCCGGCCGTGCCGTACGCGGGTGGGACCGATGATGACGGCGGTCGGCATGCCGTACGCGGGGTGAGGCCGCAGCCGGCTGCCGGCACGCCTGACGCCTCACACATCTCCGGCCTGATGCCCTCATATCGCGCGCTGCACATCTCACGCTGTACGCGAGCGTGGTCAGCTACGGCCGGAACTAGCCGGAACTAATAAGAAACTTCGGCCTTACTGCGCGGCCAGAGCAGACCGCTGGCCGTGCGGATGACGAGCCAGCGGCCCGGCATGGGGGTGCCGATGACTTCGACGCGTTCGACGGCTGACCGCGACCCACCGGCGCACCGGTCATCCACGTCCCGGCCGTGCATGCCGTCCAGCTTCACCGCGAGGGGCAGCCAGTCATCGCCGAACACGGCTGAGACGTCCGAATGATCCGGGTCGTCAGAGGCATCCGAGGTGTCGGCGTGACCGTCCTGCCACGGCTGCCGCAGGCGCGCCGCGTCGGTGTACGAGAGCCAGGCCCACGGCGGACGCACCTCGATGGCATTCATGCCGTCGGACACATCCTCCGACACCCGTCCGGTACACATGGCCATCGACACGGCGTACAGGCCAGAGCTGCGCAACACGCTGCGGATGCGAATGAACCGCCAGGTGCTCTTCCGGCTCATGAGTGTGGCGATGCCGCTGGGGACCACGACCACGTCGAGGGCCTGGCAGGTCGTCTCGCCCAGGTCAAGGACGTCGCTCAGCGGGTACCGCAGCGTCGTTGCGACGACCAGGACGAGGCCGTAGGCCACACTCCGCATGCCCCGGCGCCGCAGCCGCCGGTAGCCGCGGTCGGCCCGCAGTTCGGCGAGCAGGGCGCGCCGGGGCGGTAGGGGTGTGCCCGGCCACTGCCCCCGCTCCGCGGCCTGGAGGAACGCCCGTACCTGTGGTGCCGACCATTCCACGCAATGGCCGGTCGGCAGGGTGAACGAGACGGCTCCGCCCAAGAGTTCGACCGGCACGTCGGCCACCTTGCGACCCCGGACCTGTGGGTGGGTCCCGCGCCAGGAGAGGCTGGCGCGGCGGTACAGCTCTGCGGTTACAGGCGTGCCATCGCCCGCCGCGACGATCTCGTCCCGGTGGATCGCCAGCATCACCATGTCGCGCGGCGGCAGCCGGACGAACACCATCCCGCTGAAGTCTGTGTACGCGGGCATCGTGGTGCGGCGTCCGTGCTGATCGACGAGGTGGGGCCGGACGTCGACGCGCTCGGCGGCCCCCTGTTGCTCTGGGCCCAGTCCTCCCCTGTCCCCGCGCTCGCCGGCACTGGGCGTCTCGGGTGGGTCCGGCCGGTCTGAGCGACGGGCCAGCGGGATGGCGCCGACCCCGGCCTGGGTCTTCACGTGCGGGACCTGGCCGGAGGGGCTCAGCTCGTCGTGGACGTAGCGGTAGACGTCGTACGCAGTCGCATAGCCGTCCCGGCCGGAGGCACCGGACCGTAACCCGGTCACCAGATGGCGGGTGAAGGGGCTCGGCGTGCCGTGCTTGGTGGCGTCTGCCGAGGTGCCCGCATGGCTTGAGCTGGTCATCACAAAGCGGCCTCGACCGGCGAGTTGGGCTGCCGGGTCCGCCCCCTTGGCCGCGGCTGCCCCGCTGAAACAGCAGTCCAGGATGACGACGATGGACCGTGCCGCGCAGTCGTCGATCAGCTCATCGATGAACCGCAGCTCCACCGAGCGGGCCCGTAACTGCTCGTGCGTGGTATCGCGGACGCACAACCGCAGCCGGTTGCGCAGGTCGAGTAGGCCGTGACCGCTGTAGTAGAGGAGGAGTTGCTGATGCGCGCGGGCGCTGTCGAAGAAGTCGGCCAACTCCTCCTTGACATGCTGGGTGTCGCCCTCAAGGACGGTGCGTACGCCGTCGGCCCCGTGCAGCCCGGTGTCCGGGTCGGTCAACGCGGCGGCCAGTGAGCGGACGTCGGTCGGCGGCCCCAGCAGCGGGCGCAGGCCGTCGGGCGGCCCGGAGAACTCGGAGTTGCCGATCAGCAGCGCCCGGAACTCGCCCGCCGGCTCAGTCACTCGGTGCACCGTCCGGGGCGGTCGGTTCGTCTCCGGTGGGTGGGTGCTCCTCTGTGGCCGCCCGCAGGCCGTGCTCAAGGGCGGTGCGCAGGGTCGCGTTGTCGATCGTGCTGCCCGTGACGGTGAACTCGCCGGCGCGGCCGTCGACCGACCAGGCCAGATGCACGCTGCGGCCCCGGTCGCGCCCCAGCCAGGCGGCGATGGCGGCCACCACGCCGGCGACGGCGGGCCCGGTGAGGCCGATCACTAGGGGGAGGACCGAGCCCTTGGTACCGGCAAGCGCGAGGCCCGGCGCGGGGCGGTGCTCCATCAGCCCGGTGGCCTCGGCCAGGGCCGTATGCAACAGCAACACCTGCTCCTGCCAACGGTCGTCGTCCGCTGCGAAGCGGTCGCTGTGCGCTACCAGCCGGACCTCTGCTGTACGGGCGTCCCCCATCGCCGGCCCCTCCCCGTTGCTCTGCTATTGGCTCTTTCCTGTTGTACCAGGAGGTACGCGCCGGCTGGCAGTCCCCGGGCTGCGCGGAACGCCAAGGGCAGCCCCGCCTACTTCCGCGGCACCTTCACCCCTGACGGCACGGCCATGACCGGAGACTGGGTCTACCCCGGCGGAGGCGGCTACACCTCGACCATGACCCGCATCTGACCACCCGCGGCCCCGCCCGGCCCCGCCCCGGTACGCCACCGCCGGGGCCGCGCGGGCGCGGGCCCCGCTGAAAGGACAACACATGTCTGGCCAAGACCCCTTCGACCTCCCGGAGCACGTCGAGAGCGTGGTGGGGCCGCTGAGTCGGCGGCTCGTCGTCAACCGGCGCGGCTCGACGGTCTGGGACGTACGGACCCGGCGCGGGCGGCGGGCGGTCAAGTTGGGGTACCCCACGCCCCGGCACGCCTGGACGGCTCTGGCTCCCGCCCGGGAGGCCGCCATCCTGCGGCAGCTCACCGCACCCGACGAGATCCAGTCCGGAGACTGGGACGGGGGCACGTGGAGCGCGCAGCCGTGGCACGAGGGGGAGTCCCTGTTCGACCTGTGGGGGCCCGGGCGGCATCATCTGCGGCCGGCGGCGCCCGATCTGGCGCAGGCCCGGTCCTGCGCCGTGACGCTGGCCGAGCTGCACGACCGTGGCTGGGCGCACGGGGACGTACAGCCCAACCACTTCATCGTGGGGCCCGCCGGGACGCGCCTCATCGACGTGGCGTTGGCACACGGGGGCGAGGTGCCGGCCGCGTACGACTACCGCTACCGCGGCTGCCTGGTCCACTACGAGGCTCCCGAGATCTCCCGCAGCGTTCTGGAGAGCGGTACCGCCGTGCCGTCGACGGCGGCCGATGTGTACGCGCTGGGGGCCTCGTACTTCATCTCCGCCACCGGCTGGCGGCACGTGGACTACCCGGACGCCGCCACTCGGGAGGACCAGCGCCGGGCCGTCGTGGACAAGCCGCACCGGGTGGTCAACGTGCCGGGTCCGCTGGGCGGGCTCATCGACCGGATGCTGAGCCGGTCCCCGGCCGACCGGCCGAGCAGCGCCGACGTCAGTCGAGAGTTGTGCGACCTGTTGTGAGTCGTGAGCTCTGCGGCGCTGTGAGCCATGCGGCGGGGCGGGGCGGGGCGCCGCAACGGCGGGGCGGGGCGGCTGGCAATCGACCCTGCCGCTCCGGCGTGGCGCTCACGGCCGGGCGTCCCCTCGGCCCCCTCGAACCCCCAACCCCTCACCCCGCCGAGGAAAATCCGTCGGTCCGGGGTCTTGTTCCGTTCAGGCGTGGATCACGTTCTGATATCAACGTGCCAGTGGTGAAAGGGAGTTGGGTCCATACGGTCATGGTCGTCGCACCGTCCGTGAGCAGTGATGATGCCGCTCGGCGGTGAGGAAGGGCCGGTCTCGGTGGGCGGGGGTGGGTGGAGGGCGGTCAGGACACGGGGAAGTCACGGCGTGTTGGGGGCGTCTTCCGGCCTTGACGCAGAGCAGTGACTACCGGTTTGCTGTCCGTGATCATTCGCCGTCGGCGGCGCTGGCACCGGGGGCCACCGATGGGGCCGGCGCACCTCGCGCGGACGGATTCCGCTGCGGGGCTGGAGGTGACAGCGTTGTGGAGGAACTTCACGAATGACGCCTCCGCCACGCTCGATCGGCCGCCCGTGGCGCAGGGGCCGGTTCGCCTTTGACCCCGCGCTGGACGATGCGGAGCTGGTCACGGCCCGCAACGCACTCGCCCAGGGACGGTGGAGCGCCGCCCGGGCCCTGCTCGCCGAGACCGGCGAGGACTGGGACCGCAGAGGGCACCGTCTGATGGTCCTCGCCGAGGCCAGGGCCAGCGTCTCCTGGGCGCGCGAATGGCAGCTCGCCGAACCCGACAGTGCTGCCGCCGCGACCCTGCTGGCCTGCGCCAGTACCCTGCGCGCGGTGCGCGGCAAGGCGTCGTACGAGTCGGCGCGCGAGCAGTGTCTGGTGGCCGCGCGACTGGTCCCGACCGACCCGTCGCCGTGGCTGGCGCAACTCGTCCTGGCCCGCACCCTGGGCACCGGCGACGACTGTGCGCGCGCCTTCGACCAGGTGCGCGCCCGCCACCCGGACCACCACCACGCACACCATCTGATGGCCGCCGCGCTCGCGGAGCGTGACGGTGGTGGCGGCGACCCGCTGCACGAGGTGTACGACTTCGCCGACTGGGCCGCCGAGCAGGCGCCGGCGGACTCGCCCCTGGCCGTGCTGCCGGTGGTGGCGCACGCCGAGCGGTTCCGGGTGCTCGCCGCCTCCGGCGCGGTGCCGCGCAACCCCGGCGAGTCGCAGCACTGGCACACGCGAAAGGCCCGACAAGTACTGAAAGCGGCTTTTGACTGGTGGCTGGAATGGGAGGGTGAGGACCACCCCCGCCAGCAGATAGACCTCAACTACCTGGCCCACGCCACGTACCACGAGGGACGTCTCGCCGAGGCCGCCGCGCTCTTCCACCGCATCGGCCCGCACGCCACCCGGGCCCCCTGGTCGTACACCGACCGCGATCCCAAACAGGAATTCCGCGCCGCGCGCTCCGCGGCGCTCGGCTCACCCTGACCTGATTCCCGGCACCTCCCGTGGAAAGGAACCGTCCGCCATGACGACGGGTAGCACGCGTGCGAGAGAGATCAGCACGTTCAAGGGCCAGGACCGCGCGCTGCGCGCCGGCCGCATCGGCATGACCGGGCTGCTGCTCTCCGTGGTGGCGGCCAGCGCGCCGATGATGGTCGTCGCCGGCGTCATGCCCACCACGTACGCCGTGATGGGCATCGTCGGTCAGCCGCTGCTCTTCGTGATCCTGGGCGTCGTGCTCACGCTGTTCAGCTTCGGCTACGCCGAGATGAGCCGCCACGTGCACAACGCGGGTGCCTTCTACGCCTACATCGCCCGCGGCCTCGGCGGCACCGCCGGCGCCGCGGCGTCCGTGCTCGCCCTGGTCGCGTACAGCACCATGCAGTTCGGCATCTACGGCATCTTCGGGTTCGAGGTCGCCGGGCTGATCGACCAGCACCTGGACGTGCGCGTCGACTGGTGGATTCCGGCCCTGGTCGGGGTGGTGCTGGTCAGTGTGCTCGGCTGGCTCAAGATCGACCTCAACGTCAAGGTGCTCGGCGTCCTGCTGCTCATCGAGGTGCTGTTGGTGTCGGTGTTCGCGGTGGCCGGCCTCGGCGACCCGGGCCCCGAGGGCGTCTCGCTGCACGCGTTCAACCCCGACACGCTCACCGGCGCGGGCCTCGGCACCGCCCTGTGCTTCTGCATCGCCTCCTTCACCGGCTTCGAGCAGTCCCCGGTCTACGCCGAGGAGACCAGCAGGCCGCAGGTGGTGGTGGCGCGCGTGATGTTCCTCGCGGTCGGCTTCGCCGCCCTCTTCTTCGCCTTCAGCTCCTGGGTGCTCGGCGTCGCGGCCGGCCCGTCCGAGGTGGTGGCCACCGCGCAGGCGCAGGGCCCCGGCATGCTGTTCGGGCTGACTGAGGACCGGCTCGGCACCGCGGTCACCAACACCATGCACGTCTTCTACGTGACCGGCATGTTCGCCGCCATGCTCAGCTTCCACAACGTGGTGGCCCGCTACGCCTTCGCCATGGGCCGCGAGGGCCTGCTGCCCGCCGCGTTCGGCCGTACCAACAAGTCGAGCGGCGCGCCCGCCTACGGCTCCGTGCTCCAGAGCGTGCTCTCGCTGGTCGTCGTGGCCGGGTTCGCGCTCAGCGACGACAAGCCCTTCGGGGACCCGACCACGCCGGTGCTGCACCTGTTCACCTGGGCCGGCAACGTGGGCGCGCTCGGCGTGATGGCCCTGATGGCCACCGCGAGCATCGCCGTCATCGCCTTCTTCGTCCGCCGCGGCGCCACCCGCGTCCACCTGCCCCGCATCATCTGCTCGGGCCTGTCGGCCGTGGCGCTCGCCGTCATCATGGTCTACGCCGTCAAGGACTTCGACGTGCTGCTCCAGGCCGACCCGGACTCCGCGCTGCGCTGGCTGCTGCCCGGCGTGATGGGCCTCGCCGTCGTCATCGGCATCGGGTACGGACTGCTGCTGCGCGCGACACGCCCGGAGGTGCACCGCGGAATAGGGAAGGGCAACGAGGCATTCCAACTGGAGAAGGCCGCAGCCGCACATGGGCCGGCGGCCCCGCCCCGCACCACTGCGTGAGCACCATCTAACGAGGCACCACCTGTCAAGGCCGCACGGCCTTTCGGAACGGTACGACCTGTCAGGACCGCACGACCTTGCGGAACCGTACGACTCGTCGGAACCGTACGACCTGTCGGGCGGGCACCAAGCCGGCGGGCTCGTACGACCCGTCGGGCACGCACCGGCAGTCACCTCCGTACGGCACGCACCAGCCGTCGGCCGCACCACGAGCACCAGCCGCCGCACCGCGCACCAGGGCGCACCCGCCCGCGGCACCGCGCACCACCGCCCGGGTCCGGACCCCGCGTCGCTCCCGGCTGGCCGGGGGCGCGGCGCGGACGGTTCTCGACCGACAGCGAGCTGGACCGACCACGCACACCAGAGCCACCAGCAGCCAGCTCGACCACCAGCTATCGGCAAGCACCTCGCCGCACCGCGCGAAGGAGCACCGCATGAACTGCTGTGAGACCCCGCAACCTGGGGCGCAGGCCCCCGCGCACCCGCTCGACCCGCTGACCGCCGAGGAGTTCACGACCGCCCGGCGGGTCCTGGCCGACGCGGGCAAGGTCACCGGAGCCACCCGCTTCCCGCTCGTCCTGCCGCACGAACCGGACCGGCACACCGCCAGCACCCACCGCCCCGGCGACCCGGTCGTGCGGCGTGTGCGGGCCACCCTGCTCGACCAGGACACCGGCGCCGCCGCCGAAGCCGTCGTCGACCTGACCGCGCAGACCCTGCTCTCCTACCGCGACCTCGATGCCCCCAAGGAGGGCCAACCCCCGCTGCTCATGGAGGAGTTCGAGCTCTGCGAGGAGATCGTCAAGGCCGACCCCGGCTGGCAGCGCGCCATGGCGGAGCGCGGCATCACCGACCCGAGCCTGGCCGTGATCGCCCCGCTGGCGGCGGGCCCGCTGGTCCTGGAGGACGAGCCGGGGCGGCGACTGCTGCGCTCACCCACCTATCTGCGCTGTACGAGTTCGGACAACGCCTGGGCGCACCCGGTCGCCGGCCTGGTCGCCGACGTGGACCTGACGCAGCGGCGCGTCGTACGGCTCGTCGACACGGGCGCCGTGCCGGTGCCCACCGAGTGCGGCCGGTACGAGCCGGAGTTCACCGGTCCGCCGCGCACCGACGTCCGCCCGCTGCGGATCACCCAGCCCGACGGCCCCTCCTTCCACCTCACCGGCCACCGGCTGGACTGGCTCGGCTGGAGCATGCGGGTGGACTTCAACGCCCGCGAGGGCCTGGTGCTGCACCAGATCGGCTACCAGGACGGCGAGCGCCGGCGGTCGGTGCTGCACCGCGCCTCGCTGGCGGAGATGGCCGTCGCGTACGGCGAGGCGGACGAGGCGCGCAACTGGGTGGCGTTCCTGGACGCCGGCGAGTACACGCTCGGCCGCAACGCCAACGCGCTGCGCCTGGGCTGTGACTGCCTCGGCGAGATCCGCTACCTGGACGCCGTGCTCACCGACGACCACGGTCACCCGGAGACGCTGCCCAATGCGATCTGCATCCACGAGGAGGACACCGGGCTGCTCTGGAAGCACACCGACATCTTCAACGGCAACGCCGTGCACAGCCGCCGCGGGCGCCGGCTGGTCATCTCCTACATCGCGACCGTCGGCAACTATGACTATGGCTTCTATTGGTACTTCCACCCGGACGGCAGCATCGCCTTCGAGGTGAAATCCACCGGCATCGTGCAGACCACCGCCATCGAGCCGGGCGCCACCGCGCCGCACGGCACCGAACTCGCGCCCGGCCTGCTCGCGCCCTACCACCAGCACCTGTTCTGCGTACGCCTGGACGTCGCGGTCGACGGCCACCACAACACCGTGCAGGAGGTGGACGCGGTACCGGTGCCCACCGGGCCGGCCAACCCCAACGGCAACGCGTTCACCATCCGCACCACGCCGCTGGCCGACAGCGCCGACGGCGGCCGGCTGGCCGACGCCACCACGGGCCGACACTGGCGCATCACCAACCCGTCCGTGCGCAACCGGGTCGGACAGCCCGTCGGCTACGTGCTGGTGCCGCAGCCGAGCCCGGTCCTGCTGGCCCAGCCCGATGCGGCGGTCACCCGCAGGCTCGGCTACGCGACCAAGCACCTGTGGGTGACGCGGCAGACGGCCGACCGGCGCTACCCGGCCGGCGACTACCCGAACCAACACCCGGGCGGGGCCGGCGTGACGTCGTGGACGGTGCCGGGCGAGTCACTGGAGGACACCGAGCTGACGGTGTGGCACACCTTCGGGCCCACCCATCTGCCGCGCGCCGAGGAGTGGCCGGTGATGCCCGTGGACCACTGCGGCTTCACCCTGCGGCCGAGCGGCTTCTTCGACCGCAACCCGGCCCTGAACCTGCCGGCCGAGGAGGGCTGACCTTCCCGTGGGGGGGGGGGGGGGGGGGGGGGGGGGGGGGGGGGGGGGGGGGGGGGGGGGGGGGGGGGGGGGGGGGGGGGGGG
>NZ_JBEHZD010000550.1:0-4934 GCF_040240285.1 Streptomyces sp. HSW2009
ACCCCTGTCTCCCCCATTCGGCCGGTCGCCGCTGCGGGGTGCGCGTGGCGTACGCGAAGCGGGGGGGGGGCCCCGGGGGGGGGGGGGGGGCGGCGCGGCCCGGGGGCGGGGGGGGGGCGCCCCCCCGCCCGCCCCCCCCCCCCCGCTGACGGCGGAGGCGAGCCGGGTCACGGCTGCTCCGCCGGGCGGGGCGGTCCTTCGCGGCGCCGCTCAGGTGCGGCGACGCCGCGGCGGGGGCCCGCTGTCCTGCGCTGCGGGCCCGGTGCCGGGGTGGGCGGAAGCGACGGCGGCTGCCGCGGCGGGGGGTGGTGCCGCAGCCGCCGTCCTCGCTTCCACGGGGCCTTCGGTCCCGGCCGGTCGGCGACTAGCCGCGGCGGGCCTCGGCCATCCGCTGCTCGGCGATCCGGTCGGCCGCCTCGGCGGGCGGGATGTCCTCGGACTTGGCCCGGTCGAATATGGCCAGCGTCGTGTCGAAGATCTTCGTTGCCTTGGCCTTGGCCCGGTCGAAGTCGAAACCGTGCAGCTCATCGGCGACCTGGATCACGCCACCGGCGTTCACCACGTAGTCCGGCGCGTAGAGGATGCCGCGGTCGGCGAGGTCCTTCTCGACGCCGGGGTGGGCGAGCTGGTTGTTGGCCGCGCCGCAGACCACCTTGGCGGTCAGGGCCGGCACGCTGACGTCGTCGAGCGCGCCACCGAGCGCACACGGCGCGTACACGTCGAGCTCGCCTGTGATCAGGTCGCTGGTCGAGTCGACCACCTTGACCTGCGGGAAGCGGTCCCGGACCCGGTCGATGGAGGCCCCGAGCACATCGGTGATCACCACGTTGGCGCCGTCCTCGACGAGGTGCGCGACCAGGTGGTGGCCCACCTTGCCGACGCCCGCGACGCCGACCGTGCGGCCCTTGAGGGTGGGCTCGCCCCAGGTGTGCTGGGCCGAGGCCCGCATGCCCTGGAAGACGCCGAAGGAGGTGAGCACGGACGAGTCGCCGGCGCCGCCGTGCTCCGGGGAGCGGCCGGTGGTCCAGCGGTTCTCGCGGGCCACCACGTCCATGTCGGTCACGTACGTGCCGACGTCGCAGGCGGTCACGTACCGGCCGCCGAGCGAGGCCACGAACCGGCCGTAGGCGAGCAGCAGCTCCTCGCTCTTGATGCCGCCGTCAGCGGCGCTGGCGGGGTCGCCGATGATCACGGCCTTGCCGCCGCCGTGGTCGAGGCCGGCGAGGGCGTTCTTGTACGACATGCCGCGGGCGAGGTTCAGCGCGTCCAGGACGGCTTCCTCGTCGGAGGCGTAGGCGTGGAATCGGGTGCCGCCCAGGGCCGGGCCCAGGGCGGTGGAGTGGATGGCGATGACGGCCTTGAGCCCGGTCTCGCGGTCCTGGCAGAGGACGACCTGTTCGTGGCCGCCCTGGTCGGACTGGAAGAGCACGGAAAGCGGATCGCTCGCGCGGCTCGGTGTCGGACCGTCGACGCTGACGGTCGGACGTACGTCAGTCACGGTGGTGACTCCCATAAGTCGTGGTGGGCGCCCTCCGGGGGGTGGGGGAGGGCCGGTTGGCAAGAGCGTAAGACCTGCGGCGTCAGAGGTAGCGCACAGTGCGGAGGATCACTCACCCGGGAGCGGTGTGCGTGGGACGATGCGAGCGGCCGGGCGGCGCGGCGAGGCCCCCCGGGACGGAACTTCGGCCTATGAGGGAGCGGGCGTGGCCTTGGCGTCTTCGGTGATTGTCCCGTACGCGGCTTACCTGCGGGTCTATGAGCCACTGGTCGCTTTTCCCGAGCCGGAGCGCAGCCACTGGGCGGAGTACGCGCGCCGCGAGCGCACCCCCAGCGCCCAGGACGAACTGCGTCGCTCGCTCGCGGACTTGCTTCCGGTGCCGCCGGTTCCGGTTCCGGTGCACGAGAGCGACGACGCGTTCGTGGCCGCGGTGGACGGCGTCACCTGCATCTGCCCCTGGCGCACCAGGCTCCGTGGCTGGATCGCGCTGGAGGAGGTCGCCGAGCACCTGCCCGCGCCGTTGATCGACGCCGCGCTGCCGCCGGTGGTGCGCCGGCAGGCGGTGGCCGATTTCGAGCGCTGGCTTGAGCGGAATCCGGACGCCAGGCCGTGGATTCGCAGCGCGACCTGGCACGTGCCGGTGCGCTGGTTCGTGCTGTTCGCCGATGCCGAGCGGGAGTACGCCAAGGGCGAGGACGGCCTCGTGCTGCGGTACCGCACGCCGATGGTGGAGGCCAGACGGCGGGTGGCGCGCGGCCTCAAAGCGCTCAAGGAGGCGCTGGACGAGGGTCCGTTGATCGACGGCCTGGTGGACGTGGGGCGTTGGCTTGAAGAATTCCATCCCCGCTCGCTGGTCGAGCTGGACTACGGCGGCCTCGTGCACGCCCTCCCGGAGGAGCAGTTGGCGGAGGACCACTCGGCGGCGGACGTCGCGGAGGGGCTGGCCGCGCTGCGCGACGGTGACGGCACGCGGGCCGGGGTCGCGTACGAGCGGCTGACGGAACGTTGGAGCGCTGTCCGGGATCGGCAACGATCTAGCTGAAGTAACGTCACAGACGGCGGTTCAGGGACGTTACGGGGTGTTGCGTACGGCGCGGCCGGGTCAAGCTGGGGAGCGTCGTCACGCACCGGCGGGTGCTGGCGTGACCGGATCGGGACGTTGGTCCTGATCCGGGGCGATTGCCTCAACCGTGATCTAAAGCACTAAGTTCGGGCCTTGCGGCCATCCCCCACCCTCGTGCCAAAATAGGACAAGGAGTCCCGGAAGGGCTCCTTCCGTCCAACTAAGGGCGGAAGTATCGCTATTGCGCTCCTTGGTGGGTCTGGTGACGCGTGGTCCTTCTGTGACTGATCGTCACGGTGGCGTGACTGTCCGCTATGGCATGGTCCATCGGCTTCCGTCGAGGTTGAACACCTGAGAGGGCAATTCCATCGGTTTGGCCGACGTGGCTGGACAGATGGTGTAGTTGTAGTGCCGAGGACAAGCCGTTCGTCCTATAACCGACTCGGCCCGCGTCCGCCATTTCGGGCAACGTGGGTCAAGGTGCAGAATTTAGAGGAAAGAACCGTGATGGTTCGGTTCTCCCGAGGAGGCCGCTCATGACCGCTCGCACCCCTGATGCCGAGCCGCTGCTGACCCCGGCTGAGGTTGCCACGATGTTCCGCGTGGACCCGAAGACGGTCACACGCTGGGCAAAAGCAGGCAAGCTCACGTCCATCCGCACGCTCGGAGGACACCGGCGCTACCGCGAAGCGGAGGTCCGTGCACTCCTGGCGGGCATCCCGCAGCAGCGCAGCGAAGCCTGAACAACCGCATAACCGGGCAAAATCGGGTCCCCCAATCCGGTCTGCGCCCGTTTCGCTCCATACGACCGGCGTCTGCCCCAACAGACGCCACGCCCGTGTGACTTGGGTAAGTCGTCGATCGCGCTGGACTCCGCCGGGTCCAGCGCGATCTTTTTTGTGCCCGCTCTCGCCCTGGCTCTGTCCCGGTCCTGCCCGGCCGTCGGGGCCGTCGGCCGGCCCGCCCCCGCGTGACGAGGGGGTAGCTGGGGGTCGCCCCGGCGCGGCCGGTCGGGCGACATACCGGCCGAACCGGCCCACTTCTCAGCCCCTGCGGCGATGCTCGTACGGCAGGGTGCAATTGCACATATTAAATTGAGAGGGTGTAGGAGGGGTGTAAGTTCCCCCACTGCAGAAAGTCTTTCGGTGACACCCGTCACAGCGGGGCGTACTTGTCGGCTATGCCTTGAGTGCGATATGCGTTCCTCGTATCCGGACGCCTTCACCCTGTCACCGGACACGGGGCGTACACAGCGCCGTTGGTCACTGCCCGGCGGGACTTTCGTCCCGCGTCGTGCCGGCGGGCGGCCCGGTGGGCGTTCGGGCCGGCTCGGTGCTCGGTTCCGGCGGACGGGTGTGTCCGGCCGGGGTGCTCGCCGCGGGCGCGGCCGGCGGGCCCGGCTGCTCCAGTGCCAGCCGTAACAGTCGGTGGCAGACCGGGCAGTGCCGGGTCAGATGTCGGTACCCGATCGCTGCGGAGAGATGGGCGCGCAGCAACGCCCTCGTCTCGTGCCTGGTCGACGTCGCCATGTGCGTACCTCCCGGCCCCCACGGCCTTCCTGACTGGGTACCGCCGGCGCGTGCGCCAGTCAAGGCGCACGGACGGGTGAACACATACGGGTCAACGTGTTCCGTTCCGCCGGAGCGCGTGCCGGTCGCCCCCGTGGACCTGGCCGAAGGCCGGCAGGAAGGCTGCGAAATGCGGCGGGAGCGCCCCTCGGGGGCTCCGGCGCGGGCCCTCGACGGCCATGGCCGTAGGCGCGCGCTCGGCGTGCGCCTACGGGGCCGCTCGTCCCGGCCGGGACCGCGGGTTGTACGCCGAACTCCGGGGTGAGGCGTACGGGTCGTACGGGCTCGGGTCCGCGGGGTGCGTACGGAGCGGGCAGGTGCTTCGCGGGGTGGGGTGCTGGCCGTTCCCTGGGTGGGATCGGTCGAGTGGGTGGGGTGAGGGGTGTCGGCGCGGCCGGTGGGTGGTGGGGGTGTGCGGGTCGTGGCGGGGGTTGGAGGGGCTGGTTTCGGCCATCGGCGGTGGCGGATGATTCGGGTAAATCGGGTGGGGGGCTGGTGGGTCGGAGTCGGGTTGCGGCTGGAGTGCCGGTGCCGGTGCCGGTGGTGGTGGGCCAGGGCCAGGGCCGCGGCCGGGTTGGGGCCAGGCCGGCATGGGTTGGCGGCGGCGGGGCGGGTTGCGGCCGGGTTGGTGATGGCGGGCCGGGTTGGTTGTGGGGCGTGGGGCGCCGGCGGGGTGTGGGGCGTGCCGTGATGGGGCGCGCATGCGAAGAGGCGGGCGCCCGGCGGGCGCCGGGGCGGGGCGGGGGGGTGTTGTGGAAAAACCCCGACCCCCCGGGACGGGGGCGGGGGGGGGGCGGGGGGGGGG
>NZ_JBEHZD010000551.1:0-4927 GCF_040240285.1 Streptomyces sp. HSW2009
AGAGCGGGCCGAATCCGAACTCCTCGTACGGTGTGGACAGGAACGGCACGGCCGGTTCGGCGACGAGCTGGGGCCGCCGCGCGCGGCGGCGGGGGGGGGGGGCGGCCGCGGCGGGGGGGGGGGGGGCGCGCGCGCGGGGGGGGGGCCCCCGCGGGGGGCCGCCCCCCGGGCGGCCCCCGCGGGGGGGCGCGGCGGGGCGGGGAATGGGGGGTCAGACGGTCTCGCGCACGGCGCGGGCCAGCGTGCGCAGGCCCTCGTCGAGCTCCTCGGGGCTGATGGTCAGCGCCGGCAGCAACTTGACGACCTCGCTCTCCGGGCCCGACGTCTCGATCAGCAGCCCGAGTTCGAAGGCGCGGCGCGCCACGGCGGTGGCCCGGTCCTTGTCGGTGAACTCCAGGCCCCAGACCAGGCCGCGGCCCCGGTACTCGGCGCCGAGCCTGGCGTGCTCGTCGCAGATGGCGCGCAGCGCCTCCTCCACCTGCTCGCCGCGGGCCAGGGTCTGCTTCTCCATCTGGCCGTCGGCCCAGTACGTGTCGAGCGCGGCGGCGGCGGTGACGAAGGCCGGGTTGTTGCCGCGGAAGGTGCCGTTGTGCTCGCCCGGCTCCCAGATGTCGAGCTCCGGCTTGAACAGGGTCAGCGCCAGCGGCAGCCCGTACCCGCTGATCGACTTGGAGACGGTGACGATGTCCGGGACGATGCCCGCCTCTTCGAAGGAGAAGAAGGCGCCGGTGCGTCCGCAGCCCATCTGGATGTCGTCCACGATCAGCAGCATGTCGCGCCGCTTGCACAGGTCGGCCAGGCCGCGCAGCCAGTCGGCGCGCGCCACGTTGATGCCGCCCTCGCCCTGCACGGTCTCCACGATCACCGCGGCCGGCTGGTTGAGCCCGGAGCCCTGGTCCTCAAGGAGACGTTCGAACCACAGGAAGTCGGGAACCCGGCCGTCCAGGTAGTTGTCGAATGGCATGGGGGTGCCATGCACCAGCGGAATGCCCGCACCGGCGCGCTTGAACGCGTTGCCGGTGACGGCCAGCGAGCCGAGCGACATGCCGTGGAAGGCGTTGGTGAAGGACACGATCGACTCGCGGCCCTTGACCTTGCGCGCCAACTTCAGTGCGGACTCCACCGCGTTGGTGCCCGTCGGACCCGGGAACATGACCTTGTACGGCAGGTCCCGCGGGCGCAGGATCGTCTGCTGGAAGGTCTCAAGGAAGGCGCGTTTGGCGGTGGTGCTCATGTCGAGGCCGTGCGTGACGCCGTCGCGCTCGATGTAGTCGATCAGGGCGCGCTTGAGCACCGGGTTGTTGTGCCCGTAGTTGAGCGACCCGGCCCCGGCGAAGAAGTCGAGGTAGGTGTGGCCGTCCTCGTCGTACATGTGGCTGCCCTGGGCGCGGTCGAAGACGGTGGGCCAGCTTCGGCAGTAGCTGCGCACCTCCGACTCCAGGGTCTCGAAGACGCTCAGGTCCGGCTGGGTGATGGTCACAGCATGCTCCTGGGAGATGAGTGGCGCGGGTGGCGGCAGGGGGGAAGTGCTTCGTGTGTGGTGCAGTGGCCGGTTCAACAGTCGGCTGCGGGTGGGGCCAGCGGCCCGATGCGGTACAACACCTCGGGCTCGTGGCTCCCGTCGGGGAACATCTGCCCGTCGAACAGCACCTCACGCTCGACCGCTGCCCCGTGCCGCTCGGCGAACGAGGTGAACAGCCGGTTCGATGCGGCGTTGTCCGGCGTGATGGTGGTCTCCACGCGGCGCACGCCACTCTCGGCGGTGACCCGCGCGGTCAGTCCATCAAGCAGTGCTCCCGCGAGCCCTCGGCCGCGGCAGGCGTCGTCGACGGCGACCTGCCAGACGACGAGGGTCTGCGGGCGCTCAGGGCGGATGTATCCGGTGATGAAGCCGACTGGCGCGCCGTCGTCGGCGCGCGCCACCACCGATGTGGCGGCGAAGTCGCGACACCACAGGAGGTAGCTGTACGAGGAGTTCAGGTCCAGTGCCTTCGAGTCGCGGGCGATGCGCCAGATCGCGGCTCCATCCTCGACGCTTGGGGAGTCGAGCTTCAGTCCCTCCGGTATTTCCAGGAATTCGCTGTGGGCACGTGCAAGGTCTGCTTGTGCGGCGGTCATGCAAATTGAATTTACCTAGCTGAATCAGAAATTGCATCGCGAGGAGGGGTTACCTAGGAGTGGGGTCTTGTGGTACCGCGCGGGGACGCGTGTGCGCGCGATCGCCCGGCGGAAGGTGACGGTTTGACCCGCATTTTTGCGACAAAACAGGCGGGCTGTGGCGTCTGTCACAGATGCATAACGGCCTTGAGCTGCCGCGGAATTGCGTACTCACCGCTCGCAAAATCTTGGCGTTTAGGCCCGAAAAAAGCGGGCAGGAGAATATGGGTTGCTGAGCTGAATAAGTAAGTTCCCAGCGTCAGGAATTCATTAGCATAAGCGCAGAGTAGACGCTTCGGTTGAGCGTTCACCGGAGTTCCGCCGGGCTCGTGTGGCGGGCGGTCCTGGGCCCGCCTAGGGTGACTCGTAGAGTGCGCGCATGAGCGAGAGCGCGGTGCTGCACATCAAGGGGCGGGTACTGGCCGGGCCGGCCGCCGACGAGGACGTTCACGACGAACTCTGGGTGGTCGACGGGAGGATCACCTTCGACCGCCCGACCGGCGCGCGGGACGTGCGCGTCGTCACGGGGTGGGCGCTGCCCGGTCTGGTGGACGCCCACTGCCACGTCGGACTCGACGCCCACGGACCGGTGGACGAGGCGACGAGCGAGAAGCAGGCCGTCACCGAACGGGACGCCGGGGTCCTGCTGTTGCGGGACGCGGGGGCGCCGTCCGACACCCGCTGGATCGACCACCGTGACGACCTCCCCCGCATCATTCGTGCGGGCCGCCACATCGCCCGCACCCGTCGTTACATCCGTAACTACGCACACGAGATCGAACCCGAAGATCTGGTCGCCTACGTGGCCGCAGAGGCGCGTCGCGGCGACGGCTGGGTAAAACTCGTCGGCGACTGGATCGACCGCGAACACGGTGACCTGGCGGCCTGTTGGCCGCGCGGCGAGGTGGCGGCTGCCATCGCCGAGGCGCACCGGCTCGGCGCCCGGGTGACCGCCCACTGCTTCGCCGAGGAGAGCCTCGCCCCGTTGGTGGAAGCGGGCATCGACTGCATCGAGCACGCCACCGGGCTGACCGAGGAGACCATCCCGCTCTTCGCGGAGCGCGGCGTGGCCATCGTCCCCACCCTGGTCAACATCGCGACCTTCCCCGACCTGGCCGCAGGCGGCGAGGCCAAGTTCCCGACCTGGGCGGCCCACATGCGCCGCCTGCACGAGCGCAGGTACGAGACCGTACGGGCCGCCTACGACGCCGGGGTGCCCATCTACGCCGGCACCGACGCGGGCGGCTCGCTGGCGCACGGGCTGATCGGCGACGAGGTGGCCGAACTGGTCAAGGCCGGCATCCCGGCCGTCGACGCGCTCTCCGCCGCCACCTGGGGCGCCCGCACCTGGCTCGGCCGCCCCGGCATGACCGAGGGCGCCGCCGCCGACCTGGTCGTCTACGACAGCGACCCGCGCGAGGACGTCCGGGTGCTCAAGGCGCCGCGCCGGGTGGTGTTGCGGGGGCGGGTGGTCGGCTGAGGGGTACGGGCCCGGGGTGGTGGGTTCGGGCCGGAGAGAGCTGGGTGAGTGGGGCGTGGGTGAGGGCGGGCCGGTGGCCCTCGGGCGAAGGCGGGTGAGTGGGGCCGGGCGGTGGTGAGTTCGGGCTCGGGCGAAAGCGGGTGGGTGGAGGCGGGTGAGCGCGGGCTCAGGTGGCGGCGGTGAACTGGGGCCCGGTCGGAGTGGGGTGTGTGGGGCGCGGGTGAAAAAGGGGCGGGGACTCACCCGATGCGGTGAATGCACGTCCCGTAGGCGTTCGTTCACCCTTCGTACGTCAGCATGGCGGAACCGGCGCCGTCGGCGTCTGCGCACGCACGCAGCCGGCCGGCGAACGCCGCCTCCTGTTCGACGTCTCCCGTGGGGGTTCCCTCCGTGTCCCGTTCCACCGACTCCTCCTTAGCCGTGCCGCGGCGGCGCGCCGCGGCCGTGCTCGCGACCTGCGCGGCGCTGGGCGCCGGCGCGCCGGCGTACGCCGCCGACGGCGCGGGCTCCACTGCCAGCGCGGGCTCCGCCGACCGTGCGGCCTCCGCACCGGCCGGCTCCGGTACGTCGAGCGCGGCCGTGCTCCGTACCGATCTCGACGTGTCCCTGCTCCGCGGTGCGCTCCGGGTGCCGCTCGACGCGCCGGTCAACGAGGTGCGGGCGCCGGGGAGCGCGGAGAAGACCGCGCTCACCGTGTTGCTCGACGGCATCGTCGACGGGAAGCCGATCACCGTCTTCCGCGCCGACACCGCCACCGCCCGCGCCACCGCGGGCCCGCGCGCCGCCGTGGGCCGCGCCCACCTGGCACAGGCCCGCGTCTACGCGCCCGGGCTGCCCGCGCTGCCGCTGATCGAGGTGGACGCGGTCACCTCGACCGCGACGTGCCGGGCCGGCAGCAGGCCGGCCGCCGCGGTCGATCCGATCGGCGCGGTCACCGTGCTCGGCAAGCGGGTTCCGCTCGCCGTCCGTCGCGCCACCAAGGTGACCGTCCCCGGCGTGGGCGAGGTGCGGCTCTCCGTGGCCGAGACCGCGACCACCGCGCGTACGGCCGCCGCTGCCGCCCTGGAACTGCGGGTGGCCATCGATCCGCTGCGGCTGAACGTCGCCAGCGTCACCGGCCGGGTCGCACTCGCCGAGACGCACTGCACGACGCCCGCCGGGCCGCGGGCGTAGACCGGGGCGGCCGGGGTCGTCCTGGGCGGCCCGGGTCCTGACGTACGGGGGAAGGGATGTCTGATATTCACATATGACGCTGCCGACCAAACAAAATGAGTAGAACTCGGTGGGGGC
>NZ_JBEHZD010000552.1:0-4792 GCF_040240285.1 Streptomyces sp. HSW2009
AAAAAAAAAGGGGGGGGGGGGGGGGGGGGGGGGGGGGGGGGGGGGTTCGGGGGGGGGGGTGGGGGGGGGGGGGTGGGCCGGGGGGGGGGGGGGGGGGGGGGGGGGCGCGCCGCGCGGCGGCGGGACCGCGGGCCCCCCGCCGCCGCTCCGTGCGGGCTCAGACGGTCGGCCGGGCCGCCGTGTGGCTACTCCTCACCGCGCCACAGGTCCGGGCCGAAGACCTCGTAGTGGATGCGGTCCGCGGGCAGGCCCAGGGCATTGAGTTGGGTGCGGGCGGCGCGGAGGAAGGGGAGGGGGCCGCAGAGGTAGGCGGTGGTGCGGGTCGGGTCGGGGAGCGGGACGGCCGTCAGGTCGATCCGGCCGGTGCGGTCGGCGGGCCAGGCGCCGGCCGGCTCCTCGTACCAGACGTGCGCGGTGGCGTCCGGCAGCTTCCGTACGAGGGCGTCGAGTTCCTGCCGGAAGGCGTGCGTGGCCTCGGTGCGGTCGCCGTGCACCGCGACCACCTGCCGCGGCGAGCCGGTCACCAGCAGGTGGTCGAGCATGCCGATCAGCGGCGTGCAGCCGATGCCAGCGGAGACCAGCAGCACCGGGCCGTCCTCGTCGGCGGCGAGCGAGACGTCACCGAACGGCAGGCTGACCCGGAGCGTGTCGCCCGCGCGCGCGTGCGCGTGCAGGTGGGTGGACACCTCGCCGTCGGGCGTGGCCATCGGGCACCCGGCCCGGTCGGCCGCCCCCGTACCGCGCACCGCCTTGACCGTGATCCGCAGCCCCTCGGGGCGGGCCGCGCTGATGCTGTACTGGCGTATCTGGCGGGTCCCGTCGGCCAGTTCGACCTGCACCGATACGTACTGGCCCGGCCGGCACGCCGGGGGCGCGGAGCCGTCGGTGGGGCGTATCAGCAGGCTGATCACGCCGTCGGCCTCGGCGGTCCGTTCCACGATGCGGTAGGCGCGCCAGACGTCGCCCTCCGTGACGCCGGCCGCCGCGTACAGGTCGCCCTCGATGCCGATCAGCTCGTTCGCGAGCAGCCAGTACACCTCGTCCCAGGCCGCGGCGACCTCTTCGGTGACGGCCTCGCCCAGCACTTCGACGATGGCGGCGAACAGATGGGTGTGCACGACCTCGTACTGCTCGCGGGTGACGCCGAGCGAGGCGTGCTTGTGCGCGATCCGGTCCAGGAACGCGCCGGGGGCCGGCGCCGCGCCCGGCGCCACCAGGAACTGCGCGTACGCGGCGATCGCGCCGGCGAGCGCCTGCCGCTGGTCGCCGTTGGCCTGGTTGCCGCGGTTGAACAGGTCGCGCAGCAGCGCGGGGTGGGCGGCGAAGAGCCGGTCGTAGAACGACGCGGTGATCTCGCCGAGCGCACCGCCCACCGCGGGCAACGTGGCACGGACCGTCTCGGCCGACTTCTCGGACAACATGGCGACTCCAAACTGGTATATGAGATTCGTCTTTACGGGCAAGAGGGGGCGGCGGGATGGAGGGGAACTGGGCAGGGCGGGGCGCGGTCGGGCGTGCGGGAGCAGGCGGCGGCGCTCGTGTCTGAGGGGGTGAAGGTGAAGGGAGGGGGGCTGCGTCAGGTGGGGCGCGGGGTCAGGGCGAGCAGGACGGGGCCGGTCGGTGCGGAGACCAGGTCGTCGATGGTGAGCGGGTCGAGCGTGGCGTAGAAGGACTCCTGCGCCCGGCGCAGCGCGCTCCGCAGCCGGCAGGCCGACCGCAGCGGGCAGGGCGGCTCGTCCTCGCAACCGACCACATCGCCCTCTCCTTCCAGCTCGCGCACCAGCCAGCCGAGCGAGGCGGTACGCCCGGCCCGGGTCAACGCCAACCCGCCGCCCCGCCCCCGCCGGGCCTCGACCAGGCCGAGGTGGCGCAGCCGGGTGACCACCTTGGCGGCGTGGCTGTACGGGACGGCGACGGCGTCGGCCACCTCCCGGGTGGTCGGCGCGTCGTCCGCGTCGAGCACCGCGAGCCGCATCGCGATGCGGAGCGCGAGATCGGTGGCCTTGGTCAGTCGCACGTCAGAAGTCTAAGTAATACGCATCTGGGATTCGCATTTGGGGTCCCCGTCGACCGCCCCACCGCCGGTGAGCTGGGCAGATGCGGTGCGGGTGGGGGCGCGGCAACGGGTGGCGCGGGGTGCTGTGGGGCGTTGCCGGGGGTGAAAGTGGCCGAGGAGACGCGCTGCGGCGGGGTCGGAAGGGGCTGCGAGGGGCGCTGCGGGAAGCGCCGGCGTCCCGCCCGTACCGGCGCTGTGACCAGCGCCGACGCTCTCCGTACCCGCGCCGCGGGCGGCTCAGACGCTCCGTGCATCCGCGCCGCGGGCGGCTCAGACGTCCCGCCCGTACCTGCGCAACGGGCTCGGTCGCCGCCCCGTGCCCGCGCTGCGAGCAGGGAGCATCCCGTCTCGTATCCGTGCCGCAGGCTCGGCCGGCACTCCCGTGCGCCCCGCGGCCGGCTCGGGCACTCCTGCCCGTACCGGCGCTGTGACCAGCGCCGACGCTCTCCGTACCCGCGCCGTGGGCGGGCTCCGGCGCCGCCGCCCCCGTGCGCGCTCCGGGTGGGGCCGGCGGGTCCGCCCCAGCCGTGCCGCAGCCCAGCGCCAGCGCCGTCCACAAGACGCCGTGTCGATTGTCAGTGGTGCCGCCTAGACTCGGTTCGCGATGAGCAGCCTCTTTGACGACAGCTTCCTGGCGGACCTCGCGAAGGCGGGCGGCGAGCCGCCGCCCGACGAGCACGAGATCCCCGAGGACGACCCGGACGGCCCCGACGCGCCCGCCGGCCCACCGACCGAGCAGGTCCCGCCCGACCTGTTCGCCGGCTGGGACCTGGCGGCCGGTGCGGCCCCCGGGCCGTCCGGCGCGGGCTTCGGCGAGCGCGCGGGCGCGGCGCACCCGGGCGGGTACGCGGCGGACCCGGGCCCGTACGACGACGAACGCGACGCGTACTACCGCAACGGCGCGCCGCGCCCTGCCGTGGACCCGGCCGCGCTGCTCAAGGGGCTGAACGAGCAGCAGGGCGCGGCCGTGGCGCACGCCGGCTCGCCGCTGCTCATCGTCGCCGGCGCCGGCTCGGGCAAGACCCGGGTGCTCACCCACCGCATCGCGCACCTGCTGGCCACCCGTCGCGCGCACCCCGGCGAGATCCTGGCGATCACCTTCACCAACAAGGCCGCGGGCGAGATGAAGGAGCGGGTGACCGACCTAGTCGGCCCGCGGGCCAACGCCATGTGGGTCTCGACCTTCCACAGCGCGTGCGTGCGCATCCTGCGCCGCGAGTCCAAGAAGCTCGGCTTCACGTCCTCGTTCTCGATCTACGACGCGGCCGACTCCAAGCGGCTGATGGCCCTGGTCTGCCGCGATCTGGACCTGGACCCCAAGCGCTTCCCGCCCAAGTCCTTCAGCGCCAAGATCTCCAACCTGAAGAACGAACTCGTGGACGAGGAGGCGTACGCGGCGGAGGTCGGCGGCGACGGCTCCGCGGCCGGCGGCTTCGAGAAGACCCTCGCCGAGGCGTACACGATGTACCAGGCGCGGCTGCGCGAGGCCAACGCGCTGGACTTTGACGACATCATTATGACCACGGTGCACCTGCTCCAGGCGTTCCCCGACGTCGCCGAGCACTACCGGCGCCGCTTCCGGCACGTCCTGGTGGACGAGTACCAGGACACCAACCACGCGCAGTACACGCTGGTGCGCGAGTTGGTCGGGCCGGCCGAATCGGCGGCCGAGCTGTGCGTGGTGGGCGACGCGGACCAGTCGATCTATGCCTTCCGGGGCGCCACCATCCGCAACATCCTCCAGTTCGAGGAGGACTACCCGAGCGCGACGACCATCCTCCTTGAGCAGAACTACCGCTCGACGCAGACCATCCTCAACGCCGCCAACGCGGTCATCGAGCGGAACGAGAACCGCCGCCCGAAGAACCTGTGGACCGAGGCCGGCGCCGGCGCCACCATCACCGGGTACGTGGCGGACACCGAGCACGACGAGGCGCAGTACGTCGCGGACGAGATCGACCGGCTGACCGACGCGGGCGACGCGCGCGCGGGGGACGTGGCCGTCTTCTACCGCACCAACGCCCAGTCCCGCGTCTTCGAAGAGGTCTTCATCCGCGTCGGCCTGCCGTACAAGGTCGTCGGCGGCGTCCGGTTCTACGAGCGCAAGGAGGTCCGCGACATCCTCGCGTACCTGCGGGTGCTCGCCAACCCCGAGGACACCGTGCCGCTGCGGCGCATCCTCAACGTCCCCAAGCGCGGCATCGGCGAGCGCGCCGAGGCGATGATCGACGCCCTGGCCCAGCGCGAGCGGATCTCCTTCGCGCAGGCGCTGCGCCGCGTCGACGAGGCGTACGGGATGGCGGCGCGCTCGGTGAACGCGGTCAAGCGGTTCAACGTGCTGCTCGAAGACCTGCGCACGATCGTCGAGTCGGGCGCGGGCCCGGCCACGGTCCTCGAAGCGGTCCTGGAGCGCACCGGCTACCTGGCCGAACTCCAGGCGTCGACCGACCCGCAGGACGAGACCCGGGTGGAGAACCTCCAGGAACTCGCGGCGGTGGCGCTGGAGTTCGAGCAGGAGCGCGGTGTGGCGCCGACGGACGACACGTCACCAGGGGGCGCGCCGGCGGATGACGCGGCGCCGCGGGGCGCGGCGCCGACGTCCGTGCCGGCGGCCGTGGCGCCTGCCATCCGCGAGGGCTGCCACAGGTCTTTGACCACCGGGTTGGAGAACGTCTCCGACGCCCCGGCCCGCGGCTCCGCCCCGCTGCGGCCGGCCCCCGGCGACCCGCCGCGGAA
>NZ_JBEHZD010000553.1:0-4882 GCF_040240285.1 Streptomyces sp. HSW2009
GGGGGGGACTCATGCGCAAGCGCCCCGCGCTACAGCGCTGCCGCCCATGACGGGGGGGGGGTGGGGGGGGCCCGGGGGGGGGCGGGGGCCGGGGGGGGGCGCGCCCGCCCGGTGGCGTGCGACGGAGGGCGTGGCGCCGGGCGGGGCCCCGGGCCACCGGGTGGGGGGGGGTGCGCTAGTGGCCGGAGCCGTGGCCGGCTCCGGAGCCGGGCGCGGCCCCGTGCCCGGGCGGCGCGGCGGCCAGCACCTCGGGCGGCATGATCACGAAGGGGCGCATCATCATCATGTCTTCGTGTTCGTAGATGTGGCAGTGGTGCATGAAGCGGCCGGCGGGGCCGGTGAACTCGGCGGCCACGTTGACCATTTCGCCGGGTCCCAGGCTGACGACGTCCTTGGGGCCGCGTTCACCTGGGGTCAGCGTGCCGCTGCGCTTGCGCTTGAGGGGCGACTTGGTGCCGGCGCCGTAGCCGCCGCCGGGCAGTTCGAAGTACTCGAAGGTGCTGACGTCGTAGTGGTCGCGGCCGAGCGCCTGGAAGGCGACGGCGTGCAGGTGCATCGGGTGCGGATAGCTGCCTTCGGACTTCTCCAGGCTGAGGAAGCTCCAGCGCTCGGTGGCGCCCGCGGGCACGGTGAACTGCACCGGGTCGTTGAAGGTGGATGCGGTGCGCCGGTAGGTGTGCACGGTGCCGTCCGGGTGCTCGAACTGGACCACCCCGTCGATGGGGAAGGGCCCGTCGGGCGCCTTGATGCGCTCCATCTCCCACAGCTCCGGGTCCTTCGGGTAGACCGGGGTGAGCATCACCATGCGCTGCGTGGCGTCGGCCACGTCCGCCTCGTTGCGCCGCCGGTAGGACGGCGAGATCGTGGCGGTGGGCGCGGGCGGCTTCGCCCCGCCGTGGGCGGCCCGCGAGGCGACCCGGAACTCCATCATCTCGGCCCTGATCCCGGGCTCGGGGAAGGCGTTGACCAGCCGCAGCTTGCGCCCGCGCAGGGCGCGGAAGTCCACCAGCAGGTCGGCGCGTTCGGCCGGGGTGAGGACGATGCCGTCCGCCAGCGGTACGGGCTTCGGCAGCAGTCCCGCGTCCCCGCCGATCTGGAGGAAGGCGTCGGCGGGCAGCGGCTGGCCGTCCTCGTCGAGGATGCGCAGGTGGTAGGGCCGGTTGTTGGCGGCGTTCAACGCCCGGAACCTGTACCAGCGGGCCGAGACCTCAAGGTGCGGCCAGATCACGCCGTTGACCAGGGTGAACGGGCCGGTGAACGGGCGGACCAGCTCATAGGGGTCGTCGATGACGACGATGCCCTTGTAGAGCAGTCCACCGGTGAGTTCGCCGCTCTCGTCGGCATCGAGGTTGCGGTCGTAGAAGACCAGCGGGATCTCCTCGTCGCCGGCCGGCAGGTCGAGGTCGTCCTCTTCGTCGTCGCGGATCAGGTACGTGCCGGCGCCGAGCCCCGTCATCACGTTGAGGTGCGTGATGTGCATGGCGTGGTCGTGGTACCAGAAGTGGCCGGCCGGCTGGTCGTTGGGGTATTCGGCGAGTTGGGCGTGGCCGGGGGCGATGGCGTTCTCCGCCCAGCCGTCGTTGCCGCCGCCGGTGACCGCCCCGTGCAGGTGCACCACGGCCCACGGCGGGAGCGCAGCGACCTCGGGGCGCGGCAGCCCGCCCTCGCGACCCGGCCGGTCCCACATCAGCGGCCGGTCGGGGTCGTAGGCGAACGGGACCCGCACCGCGGTCAGCGGGAAGGCGCCGCTCAGGTGGTTCTCCCAGGCGACCCGCAGCCGCCGGCCGCGCCGCACCTCGATGGTCGGCCCGAGGTGGCTGCCGCCGTAGGTCCACAGGTGGGTGGCGGGCAGTTGGCGGTGCAGCCGCACCCGAGCCCGCTCCAGCGGCAGGGTGAGGGTGCCCCGTGGCCGTAGCACGCGCGGGATCGGCAGCGGGTCGAGGAAGGGCCGCAGCGTCTTGGCGGCTGCCGCGGCCCGGGTGGCCTGGCTGGCCCGGATGCCCACCGGGCGCTGGACGGGCAGTTCCGGCAGGTCGCGTACGGGGGTGCCGAGCGCCGCGGTCATCAGGTCGGGTCGCGGCCCTGCGGCCCGGGCGGGGCTGGCGCCCGGCACGGCGGCGGCGACCCCGAGGGCGAGGCCGCCGACCGCCCCCGCGCCGGCGATGAAGTGGCGTCTGCCCAGGCCGTTGCGGGGCGGTGGCAGCGGTCTCATGAGGGGTCGTCAGCCATGCTCGCGATGAGGCTCTTGGGCCGCAGGTCGGTCCAGTGCTGCTCGATGTAGTCCAGGCACGCCTGTCGGGTGTCCTCGGGGTGGACGACGGTCCAACCCTCCGGTACGTCAACGAAGTTGGGCCACAGCGAGTGCTGGCCCTCGTCGTTGGCGAGCACCAGGTACACGCCGTCCTCGTCCTCGAACGGATTGCTCACAACAGCCTCCCGAGTTTTCCGGGGCGCAACGCCCCGGACCTGCTATTTAGGTAAGCCTAACCTTACTTTTCGATCTACATCAAGGGCCCCGGGAGGCCGGTTGCCCCACAGCCCCGACCGACTAGCGCTGCCCCTCGCCGCGCCGGCTGAAGAGCACCCACGCGAGATAGAGCCCGCCCAGCACCGCGGTGGTCACTCCCACCGGCAGTTGGCTGTTGCGCTGCCCCTCGTCGACCACCGCGAGCCAGGGCACCCGGTCCCCCAACCAGCCGAGGCAGGCGAAGAGTTGGTTGGAGGCCAGGTGTGCGGCCGAGAGCAGGGCGGCACCCGTCACCCCGGCCGCGGCGATGCTCACCCCGGGCGAGCGGGTCAGCCGGGCGGCGATCTGCGGCGCGGCGAGCGCCACGAACGGCACCGGGCCCGCACTCGCCACCGCGACCCCGCACAGCGCGACGCCCAGCACCGTCAGCGTCGTCCTGGCCCGGTCCACCGAGAGCCCGAGCCCACTGGCCAACTCGTCGCCCAGCTCCAGCATGCGCAACTGCCGCCCGAGCAGGGCCGCGGCGGGCAACAGCACCACCAGCGCGACCGCCATCGTCTGCACCGACCCCCAGGTGCGCCCGTTGAGCGTCCCGATGAGCCAGATGTGGGCGTTCTGCGCGCTGTTGAGGGTGGACCGGGTGAGCAGGTAGGAGTTGACCGACCCGAGCATGGCGGTCACCCCGAGCCCGATCAGCACCAGCCGCACCCCGTGCACCCCGCCCTTGCTGGCCAGCAGGTACACCACCAGCGCGGTCAGCAGCCCGCCGGCGATGGCCCCGGTGGCCACCTGCGCCGCGCTGCCGCCGACGGCCACGATCACCACGATCGCCCCGGTGGCCGCACCGCTGTTGAAGCCGATGACGTCGGGGCTGGCCAGCGGATTGCGCGACAGGCTCTGGAAGATCGCCCCACTCACCCCGAGCGCACCCCCCACCAGCAGCGCGAGCAGCGCCTGCGGCAGCCGCTCCTGGTTGACGAAGTGCACCGCCAACCGCTCTCCGGTGCCGAAGAACAGCGCCCGCGCCACATCGGGCAGGGCCACCGGATAGGCCCCCACGCACAGGCTGACGGTCAGCAACACCGCACTGAGCACAAGCCCGACGGCACACACCCAGGCCGTACGCGGATGGGTACGGAAGGAGATGCGGCCGGCCCACAGGCTCACCGGCCGGGTGCCGGCGCCCCGTACCGCCCGCTCCCCCGCCGCCTGCGCCCCGGCACCCGGTCGGTGCTCGGTCATCGTCACAACGACACCTCCTTGCGGCGCCGCACCATGGCGATGAACACCGGCGCCCCGATCACCGCGGTCACCGCGCCCACCTCCAACTCGCCCTGCGGCAACACCACCCGGCCCACGATGTCGGCGGTCAGCAGCAGACACGGGGCGAGCAGCATCGAGTACGGCAGCACCCAGCGCAGGTCGGGCCCCGTGCACCAGCGCGCCACCAGCGGGATCACCAGCCCCACGAAGCCGATCGGGCCGGCGGCTGCGGTGGCCGTACCGGTGAGCAGGGTCACCGCGACCACGCCGAGCAGCCGCGTCCTGGCGATCTTCGCGCCGAGCGCCCGCCCGAGGTCGTCGCCGAGCGCCAGCGCGTTCAGCGGCCGGGCCAGCAACACCGCGATGACCAGCCCCACCAGCACGAACGGCAGCATCTGCGGCACCAGGTCCGAGGAGCGCCCGGCGAGCGAGCCGACCATCCAAAAGCGCAGGTAGTCATAGGTGGCGGCGTCGAAGACGGTCAGTCCGGCGATCAGCCCGCTCAGGCTGGCGCTGATCGCTGCGCCGGCCAGGGCCAGCCGCACCGGTGAGGCGCCACCGCGCCCCGACGCGCCGAGCACGTACACCACGACCGTGGTCACCGCGGCCCCCGCGAAGGAGAACCAGACCAGTGTCGGATAGCCGCTGACGCCCACCACGCCGAGCCCGAAGACCACGGCTGCCGACGCACCCGCATTGACTCCGAGCAACCCGGGGTCGGCCAGTGGGTTGCGGGTCAGCGACTGCATGATGGCCCCGGCCGCGCCGAGCCCGGCGCCGGCCATCAGCCCCACCAGGGTGCGCGGCAGCCGCAACTCCCTGATCACCTCGGTGGTGTACGAGCCGTCGTCCGACCACAGCGCCCGCCACACCTCGGGCAGCGAGGTGTCCTTCGCACCGACCCAGGTGCTCAGCACGACCAGCGCCAACAGCAGCCCGGTCAGAACGAGTAAGCCGCCGCCGCGCAGCGCGGTGCGACCGGCGCCGCCCGCGGGCGCGCCCTCCCGGCCCACCGCGCCGCCCGGCCGCCCGCCGCCCGGGCCGGGGGGCGGCCGCGGGGGGGGGGGGCGGCGCGGGGGGGGCCCCCCCCCGGGCGGGCGGGGGGGGGGGGGGGGCGGGGGGGCCGGCCCCCGGCGGGGGGGGGGGGGGGGG